>CAZIWQ010000417.1:4743-6157 GCA_964542355.1 uncultured Armatimonadia bacterium | reverse complement strand
GCTGAGAAGAGGACTTTCACCTCCAAGTTGTTGAGCATGCTCGGCACACGGCTGGTAGGCGGCTTCGCCGCCATTCGTCCTGCGGACGAGGGAAGGCAAGACACACCCCCCGCGTAACCCCCGGCAGATGCCGGGGGCTGGTAGGCGGCTTCGCCGCCATTCGTCCTGCGGACGACGGAAACGGAGGAACGGCCATGCCCCCCCCGGGCCGAATCTGTGCAACCGCGGCCGCGCTTCGCGCGGCATCAGTCCACCGACAACACCCACGACAACGGCCTAAGTCGTGAAGCAGCAAGGCCGCAAGCGGTCACCAGGAACCCCTGGCGCAACGGAAGCCGCAGCCGTGGAGGCGCTCCGACGAGCCGACGAGGTTGCGGCACGTACAGCGGAACACGCGCTCGCCGCCGAAGCACCACGACCCGCCGCGCAACACCCGCTCGCCCCCTGATGCCGACGGGGTCAGATCCCCACTGCTGTGCCGCTCATACACTTCTCCCTCGTGTGAGAGCGCACACCACTCCCACACATTCCCCGCCATCTGGTACAACCCCCACGGGCTGCAGCCCTCCGCATACTCCCACACCGCGCAGGTCGCCTCACTCCCCTTGTTGTGGGCGCCCCGACATCGCACCCCACGCCCCCACTCGTTGCCCCACGGGTACACCCTTCCATCCACCCCTCGCGCGCCCTGCTCCCACTCCAGCTCACCCGGTAGTCGCAGACATGCCCACGCGCAGTACGCCTCGGCATCATCCCAGCTCACGCACACCACCGGATGATCCGCCTTCTCCGCAGGGAAGCTCCGTCCGCTCCACACCGCGTCACCGTAGTCCGCTCTATCCGGTGCGCGATGGCCCGTGTCCTCCACGAATTGCAGGTACTGCGCGTTCGTCACCGGATGCAGCGCCAGGTAGTAGGCAGGAAGTCGGAGCGGGACCCCCTGCTCACCCGCCAGGAACTCGCCCGCCGGGATCAGCACCAACAGGCTGCCGTCCTTCCCATTCTCGATCAGCCAGTGGTCCGGAGGGGGTGTGGTCATCATACCAGTGCCTCGTCAGGCGCGGTGGTCTCGTGGCGGGCGGGACGGTGGCGCGCGCTGGTCGTCGCCGTACCGTCCGCAGGACGATTGGCCCCGCGCAGTGACAGCCGAGGCTGGGCGGGTCGTTGTCCCACAGCCCCCGTTGGGGGCTATACGTCGACGACAACGGCATCGTCCCGGCGCGTGCGGCATGCCATGCCTTGTCACTTCCCCATCGCCCTGCGGGCGGGACTGCACGCGCTCCGCGCGTGACGAGACGGCCACAACGCGCGCGTCATGCCGCCCCCGTTCGGGGGCTTCGCGCGCCCGACAGGAGTGTCGGGCGTACCGTCCGCGCCCGACAAGAGTGTCGGGCGTACCGCCCCGGCCCGACAG
>CAZIWQ010000417.1:0-4733 GCA_964542355.1 uncultured Armatimonadia bacterium | reverse complement strand
ACAGGAGTACCCCCCGGACCCGCGCGCGGGCGCTGAGTGAACGGCGTTCGCGCTACCCCTGTCTCGGCTCGATCTCGATCTGCACGAACTGCTCCTGCGCCTGCCGGGCCTCCGTGAAGGAAGCCGACTGGGCCCGCCCCTCGGTGAGCCATTGCCGCAAGGCCCCGATCGCCTCCCGCTGCGACCGGCTCATCGGCACCTGCCGGGACAGGGCAAGCAGAATGTCCTCGGTGGTGAAGTCGCGACCCGGGCTCTCCCGGTCGCTGAAGGCCAGGTACATGGCATCCACGACGGCCTGCTCGATCTCGGCCCCGACGTAGCCCTCGGAGGCAGCCGCCAGGCGGTCGAGGTCGAAGGCCTGCGTCGGGCGCTTGCGCTTGCGGATGTGCACTTCCATGATCTCGCGCCGTTCGGAGCGGGTGGGGAGGTCGAGGAAGAAGACCTCATCAAACCGCCCGCCCCGCCGCAGCAGCTCCGGCGGGAGCATGGCGATGTTGTTGGCGGTGGCGACGATGAACACCGGCTTGGTCTTCTCCTGCATCCAGGTGAGGATGGTCCCGAGCACGCGGGAGGAGGTGCCGCCATCCAGCCCGCCGCCGGCCAGCCCCTTCTCGATCTCATCGATCCACAGGAGGCAGGGGGAGACCGTCTCGGCGAGGTTGAGGGCGCGACGCGTGTTCTCCTCCGACTGGCCCACGAGACCGCCAAACAACGCGCCGACATCGAGGCGGATGAGCGGGATGCGCCACAGGCCGGCGATCATCTTCGCGGTGAGCGACTTGCCGGTGCCGGGGATGCCGATGAGGGCAATGCCCCGGGGCTCGGGCAACCCGTAGTCGCGCGCGGCCTGGCTGAGGGCCTGCTCGCGGGTCCGCAGCCATTCCTTGAGAACCTCGAGCCCCCCGACATCGGCGATGGTCTCGCTGGGGGAGAAGAACTCCAGCGCGCCCGACTCGCGGATGATCTGCTTCTTCTCATTGGTGATGAGCACGATGTCGCGCTCGTCGAGGACGCCGTCGGAGACCATGGCTTTGGCGAACACGCGCTGCGCCTGGTTCGAGGAGAGCCCCAGGGCGGAGCGGACGATCCGCTCGCGGCCCTGCGCGGTGAGGTCCACTCGCACGCCGGGCGTCGCAGTCAGGTTGTCGAGAATGGCGCCCAGTTGCTCGGTGTCCGGCGAGGGATACTCCAACACGAGCATGTCATCCTTGAGCTCGTCGGGAACCTGGGAGACGGGGCTGGTGATGACGATGGTCTTGCGGGTGAACTTGAGCCGGTGGGCCAGGTTTCGGAGCTTGCGGATGACCTGCGGTTGCCGGTCCCAGCACTGATGGAAGTCCTTGAGCACGAAGACGCGCTCACCTTCGCACTTGTCGATGGCCTCGAGGATGGACTTGAAGTCCCGCGCCTGCTGCAGGGGGCCGGGGTCGTCCCCGAGCAGCGTGGTGGCGAAGTCGGCGTGATCCCAGACATGGAGCGCGCGCTTGGTGCGCGTGCAGAAGGCCTTCACACACTCGATGATGCGCTCTTCCTCGAAGGAGACAACACACAAGAGCGTGCTGCGGGACCGGAAGAGGACGTCGAGCTCCTGTTCGAAGTCCATCGGGGGGGAGCCTCCTCGTACCTGCGGGTAGTCAGGGGGAGACGAAGCACGGCGCGCTGTGGCCCTGCTGACACACGAAGCAGGAATTCAGCCCCATCTGCTCACGCACCTTCCTGCAGTTGCGGGGACGAGGGGGCGGTGCGCCCGGCTGCCGCTGTCAGGCGCGCCAGCAGAGGCGACCCCTCCGCCGCGTAGCGGCGTGCCGTTGAGCCCCCAACGGGGGCGAACGGCATGCCGCATCGAGGTGAGTTGCTGGTCACGGCGACCAGCAGAATCATGCTTAACGAGGCACCAGTGCCGCGTTAAGCGTGGTTCTTGGGGGGACGCCGTGTCGCATCTGGTGGCCTCACGGCATCGCCGATGTAGCCCCGAGGGGCGGCCGCAACTTGCCACCAGCGGAAGCTGGTGGGGTGCCGACCGGCCCCCCGACCTGAGCCCCGATAGGGGCGGCACAACCGGCGTACGGGGCCGGAGGACAGCTTCTGCCGCCCCTGCCGGGGCTCTGGCAAAGGTCGGTGGCCCTGCTTCCACCGGCTTCCGCCGGTGGCAAGTTGCGGCCGCCCTTCGGGCTACAACGGCCCCGCCCATGAACTCTGCACGGACCGATCTGTGCGATGGGCCGGACCCATGGCGTCATCCCTAACGCGGCACTAACCTCACTGCAGTGCCACCGCCGCCGCCGCCGCGGTCATCGGCGGGACAGTCAGCCGCACCCGCGTCCCCACAAGCTCCACCTTCCCCCCTAACCCCTGATCCGTCACCCGGGTGGGATTCGGCAGGCCGGCGGGGAGGCTCAGCTCGCCCCCCAATGTCTCGCGCTCGTCGCTGTTGACGGCCACTACCCACGCCTCGCCTGCACCGTAGAACCAACCCACATGCAGCTTGCCCTCGGCCAGCACCCGGGTCTCCTGCTTCGGCTGGTTGAGCGCCGACGCCAGGGCCTGAACCTCGCGCCCCAGCTTCGCTAGCTCGCCCCACAGCGTGGCCTGCTTGGTCGGGAGATAGCCGCCGAGGGTATAGGGCCACTTGCCGGCCTTGCGGGCCTCCGCATCGTAGCGGGTGTAGACATGGTAGCAGTAGGCCACCAGCGCTCGCGCGTTGTGGGTCAGCGCCAGGTAGTACATCACGCGCGCCTGCGCGGGAGTGGGCGTCAGCCAGGTCTTGCGATCCATGCCCTCGATGACATCCCAGCCGAAGGCCTGGGGGATGTTCCACACCGGCTTGCGGCCCCCGGTGGCGGCCCAGGCGTGGTCCATCCGGTCGGCCACCTCCGTCAGCGGCGCCGGGGTGGGGGTCACCGGGTACACGTCGATCATCACCACATCATAGGCCGCGAGGTACAGCGCCTCCACACTTGCCGAGCAGATGCACACGCCCACCGGGTGGTAGGGGTCCTCGCCGGCGATGATGTCATAGACGCGCTTGAGGTCCTCCGGCCGCTGGTTCGGCTGTGAGGGGGAGGGCTCGTCGAACAGATAGTAGCCCAGCAGCGCCGGGTGGTCCTTGACGACCTGCAGGGCGGCGCGGAGCCGGGCCTCATCGAACTTGGCGACGAACGGCGTCGGCACACTCACCATCCCCATCAGCCCCAGCCGCTGGCACATGTCCAGCCACTTGCGGCAGCCCGTGGGGTCGGTCGCGTAGGTGAGGATCATGTTGTAGCCGGCCTCGGCGATCGGCCGCGTCTGCTCGTCGTTGTCCGGCGCACCGTAGAAGCCGTTGGGGAAGAACGGTCGGCCATCCACGAGCAGGCGACTATTGTCATCGATGATGACCTCGCGGGCCTTGCCGGGTGGCAGCACCTCGAGTGGGTGGGAGAGCTTGCGGGTCTCGGCCAGCACCCGCACTTCGGCGGCGACCTGCCAGGGGCCGGGCGTGAGCTTGCCGGCCTCCAGCGCCAGCACCTCGCCGGCGGCCGTGCTCGGCGACCACTGGCTCCCCATCGCGTGGACTGCGGCCGACCGCAGCTCCACGCGGTACATCAGGCCCGCGCGCAGCTCCGGTGTCAGGTGGAAGCGCAGCTCGCCGCGAATGACGTCCGGCATGGCGGAGGCGTAGACCTTGCCGCGATAGCGGCAGGTATCCACTACGAGCTCTGCCAGGGCCGGGGCGATGAACTCCTGGAAGCCCACCACAGCCTCCGCCTGCCGCAGCTCGGCCCGGCACGGGGCCCCCTCCGCGGCACGGAACGCAACCGCCACCCGGGGCTGCGGGCCCTGCCCGGTTGCCCTCCCCAGCTCGGTGCCGTCCGGTCCCTGCACCGCCAGCACCCACGCTTCCCCCGCGGGCACCTTCACCCCGGCCTCGTAGCGGCGCTGGTCGGGGAACGCGGACAGGTCACCGGCAGTGAGGCCCGTCAGGCCGTAGTCTGCCAGGGACACCAGCGTGATGTCGTCGAACCAGACCTCCCCCACTGCTCCGAGGCGCAGGAGTAGCCGCATCTCCACTGTTCGCGGTGCCGCCCGCACGCGCCAGCAGCCGAGCCGCCACTGGGGAGCGGGAGGCAGCACCTGCGTGTCGTACTGGGCCCGGGCGGTCTTCCAGCCCGACGTCGCAAACGGCGCCGTGTAGGTGAGGAAGCTCAGAGAGGGGACTACGTCGGGGGTCGTCTTGTACCACACACTCACCATGTACTCGGCGCCGGCGGTGATCGGGATCACCGGGCCGATCGCGAGCTCGTTGATGGCGGCCGGCTTGGCCTCGATCCCCACCAGGTGGACGCACTTATCTCCGGTGCGGCCGGGCGTGGCCAACTCATGCCGGCCCTTACCGTGATCCCACGCGGTTAGCTCCCACTTCCCCCCCTCGAAGCCGGGATCCGGCAGGAGGTTGCCAGCCCAACCCGGTACACCCAGCAGCACACCAACCAACATCGCGGCAGCCAACCATGAGCGCTTCATTGCGGACCTCCGTTGACGACGTCACCGTCTCTTGGATCGTCTGGCGGACTTGGCGGGAAGCACCCCTCCAGGCCCACGTCATCCTGAGGAGCGCATGCGGGTTCACAGAAGCCGTAGCGACGGAGGACCTGCCCTTGGCTGTCGGCGCCCTCCCATGCAGCAGATCCTTCGCCATAAGACCGCGTAGCGGTCTGGGCGTAGCGGTCTGGGCGTAGCGGTCTGGGCTCAGG
>CAZIWQ010000416.1:0-6162 GCA_964542355.1 uncultured Armatimonadia bacterium | reverse complement strand
GTCCCGCAAACGGGACCACGGCGGGGTACAGGCCACCCGCCCTACAGACGGCAACACCGGCTCCCCTACTCCTCAAACAACTCCTTGATGAGCGTGTCGTACTTGAAGTGGCGGGAGTCCTCGCGCAGCTTCTCCGACTGCTTGAGCACCTCACGCACCTCACTCAGCGGCGCCTGCGCCGCCCCCTTCAGGAGGTTCTGCGCCCGCCGCCACTCCGAGCGTAGCGGCACCGCCTCCCGGCGGTACTTGGGGTTCTTCGCCATCTCGGCGAGGAAGGGAGTGTACTCGCCAGACTCCGCCACAAGCTGCGAGAGCCCGGTGAGCAGTGCCGTGCGGTACCCGGCATTCAGCCGCTCCTCGGCCTGGCGGCAGGCGGGTTCGGACGCCGCCCCGGCCTCGAAGCGCAGGAGCGGGAAGTGCTCGGGCTCCAGGAACCGCGACTCGAGCGGGGCCCAGGTGGTGAACTTGTCGCCGCCGGAGATCACCGTGAAGGTGTTTCGGCAGTAGTTGGCATGCCAGACGCTGCCGGCCGTGGGCGTCGCGCCCATCACCGCGAAGCTGATCCGCAGCTCGATGACATACCCGGCGGGTGTGGCAGCGGCCTTCGCCTCCCACCCACTGAGCGGGGCATTGCCTTCGCCCGAGCATCGTGCCGCGCGCGTTGTCACCACGAACTGGAACGGGCCCTTGCCCTCCGGGTGAATGAACACCTCGACACCATCATCGAGCCAGCAGTCGCCACCATCACCGGTGGTGGGCTTGATGAGAGCGATATCGGGCTCCTCGGCGGCGATCGCGACGTACAGGTTCGCAGCATCCCACGTGGCATGGGCGGTGGTCTGCTTGGCCACCGTGTAGTCGCCACCCAGCCGGTGGTAGCCGGTCACCCCCGGGATGTTTGCCCACCCCGGGTCGCCGGCAATCGTCCCGTCGAGGGTCGGCGCCGCGGCGTTGCGGTAGCAGGGGTAACTCACTGGCGCACCGGCGCCCCACACGGTCGCAGCGATCAGTAACGCGGCAAGGCCGAACATGGCCGTCCTGGTGGTGTGCATGCTGCTCACTCCTGGCGGTGAAGAGATCAGATCATGGCCGGACATAGCCGCGGGACGCCCCGCCGAGCACCCGCCGCGCAGGTCGAGCGTCTCGCTCGACACGGCCGTGCCGACCGGGACGACGCCGCTGTTTTTCGCGTCGTCCTGCGATCCTGTCATCCTGAGCCAGGACCGCGCAGCGGTGCGCCAGCGAAGGATCACCACCAGTCGAAGGCGCTTGTTGGCGGAACGTGATCCTTCGTCGCTGCGGCTTCTGCGAAGCCGCATGCGCTCCTCAGGATGACATCGGCCCGGAGGCCCGGTTCGTGCGGTCGCCGACGGGCTGGCCAAGAGACAGCGGCGGCGGGACGGTCGACCTACGGGGCGGCTCAGCGTGCTCGGAGCTCGAATGTCATCTGGCCGGCGGCGCCGCTCGCAACATCTCGCAGCCGCACCGTCCACTTGCCGGGCGGGTCGTTGAGGGCAGTCACGAACTCCCCCCGAGCGCTGCCCTGCGGGGCCAGCACGTTGGCGGCATAGCATTCGCGCGCTGTGCCCTGCGGATCGACCACTTCCACGCGGAGGCAGTGGGTCACCGGCGTTCCGGCTGCGATCTCGACGCCGACCTCATAGCGCACTGCCTCGCCCGGGCTGACGGGACCGGTGACGGCGCCCCCCACCCCTGACACCGCGTAGGGCAGCAGGGCGTAGAGCTTCGCGACCCCCGGACGGATCTCGGTCTTGAGCTCATGCACCCGGCCCAGGTAGCGCCCCGCCCGCACGTCATACACGTGCGCCTCGCGCGAGAGGCCAATCGTCACCGGCGTGGCCCCCGGCCATGTCGCGCGCCGGTTGGTGTAGGCCGCGCCGTCGCGCGGGAGCGACTGCACGATCCCGATGTACTCGGCCAGACCGCTCGTGAAGCGGTTGACCTCCACCTGGGGCAGCGCCGGGGTGATGCTGACCGGTGCCATCACTCCCCCGGCGGCGAGCACCTGGGTCATCAGCGCGCGTGCCGCCGCACCGGTCGGCCAGCCACCGAAGTCCCCTTTCTCCGCCTCCAGGCGCTCCGCCTCAGCATAGCTCGCCAGCGAGAAGTTCAAGAGGACGGTCTGCCCCCGCGGGTGCTTGCGCGTCACCAACACCGGAGTCGTCCCCAGCTTCTGGTGCGTGTCGGCGGCGGTCACCGTGAGACCGGTATCGGCGGTGACGCGCTTGAGCACCACGCCGTCAGCGGTGGTCAGGTCGCCGCTCGTCGGGGCGAACTTCGCGGGGTCCTGCTTCACCCCGAACAGCTCATCCAGGGCGCCGGTGGGGTAGGGCTTGGCGTGCTCATCACACACGCCGGGGCGCAGGTCGGCGATGACGGTTCCGCCGGCTGCCACGAAGGCCTGCACCGCTGCCGCCTCCGCGCGCGCCAGTGCCTGGGTGCCCGGCAGCACCAGCACCTTGAACCGATCGCGTGTCACCTTCCCCTCGGCAAGCTGGGCATACGAGACGGTCTGGTATTCGAGGCCGATGTCGTGGATGATGCGCGCGAGCGAGGTGAGCGTGGCGTCCATCGCCGGGAACCCATCGGTGATGTGGGCCGCATGCACGCTGGAGGCCGACCACAGGACTGCGATGCCGTCGTGCTGGCGCTGGGAGGCGAGCAAGAGCTTCGCCGGCCCCGCCTTGATCTGGTTGACCTCCTCACAGTTGACCTGGTAGAACGGGTACAGCGACAGGTCGAACCCCATCACCGATCCGGCCGTCCCATACCCCATCCAGATCCACAGCGAGTTGCTACCCTTGAACAGGGCCCGCCACGGGAACCAGCGCATGAACGGCTCATTGCGACACCCGGCGTAGC
The DNA here is from genome assembly GCA_964542355.1 of uncultured Armatimonadia bacterium. GTDB lineage: Bacteria > Armatimonadota > Zipacnadia > Zipacnadales > JABUFB01 > CAZIWQ01. Next base: position 3,279 of record CAZIWQ010000416.1, on the reverse strand, counting down.
CCCCGTACCAACCGGCTCCCAGCAGCATGTTGGCGGGCGCGAAGTCCCGCACGGCACCACTGAGGAAGTCGCGATAGTAGATGTTGTTGAAATCCATGACCTGGGAGAGCTTCCAGTAGTCGGCGGCATGGAAGCTTCCCACCTGGGTATCGGAGCCCTCATAGCCGACGCGGGCCGGCGGGACCTGCTTGCGGATCACCTCGCGGCTGTAGCCGTAGATGCCGGCCCACACGCTCTCCATGTGCCGGCGGTGGTCGACCCACTGCGGCAGCCGGCCCTGCTCTCGCGCCTCCGGCAGCGTGAGGGGCACAACTTCCTCCCACGTCTTGTAGTCGCTCCCCCACTCGGCGTTCACCTGCGCCAGGTCCCCGTACTCGCGTTTGAGGAACGCGCGGAAGTCGGCATTGCACGTCGGCGACATGCACAGATCCCAGTTCCCCGACACGAACATGCACTCATCGCCGAGGCTGAAGTCGAGTGTTGAGTACTTGCTCACCTGCTCGGCATTGCGCGTAAGCAGGCCGGTGAGCTCCTCGAGGTAATTCGGACTGGTAAGGCACGGGTCGCGGACCAGGTCGCCCTTCTCGCGCCGCGACCGCACCTGGTACCAGTCGGTCTTCGCGTCGACAAAGCGCGTGACATACGGAATGTGCCACATGTCGGCCAGGGGGATCAGCTCGTTGAAGTTGGTGTACTGGGTGTCGACCCCATGAATGCGGAATTCGCGCAGCACGTAGGGGCTGATGGAGTCATTCGAGGGGCTGGTCCACACCACGTGCCGCAGGTCGGTGGGATCCGGATAGAAGTCGGTCAGGGAGTAGGAGAGCTCCTGCGCGTCCGTGGTGTCCTGCCCGACGACCAACTCGGCCTCCAGCCGCGCCATGATGCTGCAGGCGGGGATCGTCGGCAGGCGGAAGGGATTGGCGCCATCGTGCACCGCGGTCTCCGCCTGCCCGATGAGCCGCTCGAGGTTGTCGACCGCCCGCAGCCGGAGCCGGGCGTCAGCGCCGGCGCCCTGCACCGTGGCCACCCCCGTCACCGGCTTGTCGAGCACGAGCTTTCCGAGGCGAGCTGGCGCGGTGATCTCGAGCGCCAGCGAACCGAAGCCCACCACCGGCGTGTCGCGCACAACGAACGCCCGGCCCACGAGCACGACCGCACTGGCGGGGATGACCTTCAGATCGAGGAAGTAGGCGCCGGCCGGGACACTCGGCAGCGTTGGCACGACGCTGGCCTTCCCGGCCGTCAAGTGCACTCGCGCGGTACCGCACATCCACGTACGGTTAGTGCGGCTGCGCAGTGTGCACAGGTAGCCCACGTCGCCGTCGAGGGGCTCGCCGGCCAGGTCGAAGCGCAGCCCGGCGCCGGCCGCCTCCCCCCGCGCCTGCGTGCGGCCGCGGGGTGCTGACGGACACCGCCGGCTCCTTGTGGGCTCCCCACAGGATGGCCTTGATCGCGGTTGCCAGGTAGTAGTCATAGTCGAGCCGCGCGGCCCGCCATGGCCCCTGCGGGGCCGGGGTCATCATCTGGGTGATCGGCACCCCGAAGCCCTGCAGCAGGGCGACACGGCCCTGCCCGAAGCGGGCCACCTGGAAGGTGCCGCGCGCGAAGGCGTCCGCAGCTTGATAGCGCGCGAACGCCGGCAGCGCCGTGAAGGGCACGCCCTCGCTCAGCAGCCCGGGCACCGGACCGGGATTCTCAAACCCCGGGTTCGGGAGGAGGTTCTTGTCCTCCCCCACCTTCGTCAGGCTCACATCGTCATACCACACGCTCCCGACCGCATAGTTGAGCAGGTAGATCCCGAACTGGGTCTTGTCGCCCGTGTCCCATGTCACTTCCGCCTGACGCCAGGTATCGGACGCCGGGGTGGCAACGCCCGCCCCCGTCGGATGGAGGCTCACCCCCGCCCGGCCGCCGGCGGCGGTGCGATACCAGACCGAGAAGCGGTACTTGGTGTTCGGCTCGACCTTGACGGGGTGGAGCGAGTAGCCGCCACGTGGCTCCTCGCGGCTGCCCTTCTTCACGACCCGTCCGGTGATCTTCACCGCGCACGCGCCGCTGTGCTTGTCCTGCGTGTCGAGGGTGCCGACGAAGTCGCCGATGCCGAAGTAGTCGGCGACCCCGGCCGCGGCGCCGCTCCAGTTGCCGTAGCCCCAGGCGAAGTCCGCCCGTGCCATGATCCGGTCCAGGTACTGGTCGTGCCCCTTAGGCATGAAGCCGACCAGCCCCGTGCCCGCCTTGACTTTGCGCAGGATCTCATAGCGGCAATCGATCGGGAATGCATCCCACTTCACGTTCCCGACGACGATTACGTCATAGTCGGTGGCCAGGAGCTTGCGCAACTGGGCGGTCAGCTCCTCGGCGGAGTTGCCCTCCACCAGCCGCCAGGAGGCGTCGACGCCCTCGCCAGTCTCACCGAACTTGTCGGGCGTCTCGGCACAGAACACCGTGTAGTCCATCTGCAGCCGCTGCGCCAGCTCGATGACCTCGCGCTGGTTCTGCCGGTGGATAATGAACAGGGCCTTTACGGGTCCCTTCGCATACGGCTTCGCCCATGGGATGTGCGGCGTGACCACTTCTTCTGAGGGGGTGTAGAACGCCCGATCGTAGTGAGTCCGGGCGGATGCGCCCGGGCAGGTGGTCGCTGCCGACAGCAGCGCCCCCGCCACAATCAGAGATGCCCACCGCATGGGTCATCACCTCCGGGTGACGAGCTGACAGACCTGACGGATCCCCGCGCCGGCCGTGCGCGCGCGACTGCTGGCAGCGCCCGGGCCCGCGCGGTCTCCGCGCAACAGTCGCCGTCCTTCGACACGCCGCAAGCAGCAACCGCCCGGCGCGGAGGACTCTGCTCGGCCGCGAGGACGTCTCGCCGCACCGGATGCCCGCCACCCCCGCCCGCTCCGAGGTGAGCGTCCACATGCCCTGTCACCTGCCGCCGCCCGTCTGCCACGGGCTCCCACCGATCGGCGCACTGCCCTGCCTGCCGCTGTTGTGCTGCCTCCTGCTCGTGCTGGTCCTCGCGTGCTGTGCCTGCCACGCGCAGCAGCCCACGCCGCCGAAGCTGAGCGGCGATGCGATCGTGCTCGACAATGAGCTATGTCGCTACGAGATCGCGACCGACGGCAAGAACCGCGCCTTCGTTGACCGTGCCTCCGGCCGCGACTACGCCGACCCGGGGCAGCCGTTCATGCAGGTCGGGGTCGCGGGGAAGACGTGGAACTCATCGGCCGTCGAGTTGGCCGGCGAGGTAGTGACGGTGCGCTTCGGTAGCTCCGG
>CAZIWQ010000415.1:0-6164 GCA_964542355.1 uncultured Armatimonadia bacterium | reverse complement strand
CGGTAGGGGCGGCAGAACCGGCGTAGACAGCCCCAGGACGGCTTCTGCCGCCCCTATCGGGGCTCTGGGGGAGGTTGGGGGACCCGCTTCCACCGGCTTCCGCCGGTGGCAAGTAGCGGCCGCCCTCCGGGCTACAACGACCCGGCCCGTTGCCCCTGTGGCGCCCCCTTCTGGGTCGGTGCCAGACCAGCAGCATCATGCTTAACGGGGCACTAGCTGCTCGGGGGCGTGCGGCGGGACAGAGGACCATCACGCAGAGGGGCCAGTGTGCGGAGGGCAAGCAGCCCCCATTCCTCGCCGGGGATCGGCCCGCAACACCAGGGTCGGTCCCCGGTGTGCTGCTGACACCGCAGACGCTTCGCGCCTCGTCTACGCACGTCTCTGCGGTGGGCGGGCGCCGAAGTACTGGTACAGCCAGCAGCGCAACGCCCCGTTGTACAGCTTGCGCCGGTGCGTGGCCGTGGCCCCGAACAGCCCCTCAAACCCTTCGTGCGCCGTCAGCACCAGCCAACTCCAGTCCCGCAGCTTCGGGAACACGACCCCCATCTCACGGTAGAGCTGCTCGGCGCTACGCAGGTCGCCCAGGCGCTCGCCGTACGGTGGGTTGCACACGACGTACCCGTACTTGTGGTGGGTCCTGAAGTCCGCCAGCGAACGGGTCTCGAACTCGATCTCCCGCTCGAAGCCGGCGCGCGCCGCATGGTGCTGCGCAAGCGCTACTGCCTCACCCGAGATGTCCGCGCCCCAGATGCGGAGCTTCTGATTGGGTCGGGCGAGGTCATCGGCCTCCTCCAGTGCGTCCGCCCACAACTGGCGGGGCAGAGCCTCCCAGCGGAACGCATCGAAGGTCCGCAGGGTCCCCGGGGCCTGGTTGCGGCCGATCAACGCCGCCTCGATGGGGATCGTCCCCGAGCCGCAGCAGGGGTCGGCGAGCACGAACTCGGGCCGCCAGTGGCTCAGGGTCACCATCGCCGCCGCCAGCGTCTCGCGCAGCGGGGCGGGGGCCGAGACGTCACGGTAGCCGCGCTTATGTAGCCCCTCGCCCGAGGTGTCCAGAGTCAGGGTCGCCGTGTCCTTCAGGAGGGCGACCTGGATGCGGTAGCGGGCCCCCGTCTCGGCGAAGTGCGTCCGCCCATACTCCCGTGTCAGTGCATCCACGACGGCCTTCTTGGCGATCTTCTGGCAGGCCGGGACGGAGGCGAGCTGTGACTGCACCGACTTGCCCTCCATGGGGAAGGCGGCATCCTCAGGCAGCCACTCGGCCCACGGCAGGGCGGTCGTCTGGTCATACAGCTCATCGAAGCTGCGGGCGGGGAACTGCCCCATCGTGAGCAGGACCCGGTCAGCGCAGCGCAACCACAGGTTAGCGCGACAGATCGCACTCGCCGGGCCGCAGAACCGCACGCGCCCGCGCTCGACCTGCAGCTCCCCATAGCCGAGGGCTCGCAGCTCGTCGGCCACCAGCGACTCGACGCCGAAGGTGCAGGTGGCGATCAACTCCAGGGGCGGTGTCATAGGCAAGACATGCGGCCGGCCTTCCTGATCGTGAGTCGCGCGTCCCGACGCCGCTGTTCTTTGCGTCGTTCCGCCTGCCTGTCATCCTGAGCCCAGACCGCGCAGCGGTCTTCGGGCGAAGGATCAGCATCAGCCGAAGGCGTTTGCATGCGGGATATGATCCTTCGTCGCTGCGGCTTGTGCGAAGCCGCATGCGCTCGTCAGGATGGCATCGCCCGAGAGGCGTGGCACCGGTGGCCTCAGGGAGACGGACCAAGAGACGGCGTTGTCGTCCCGTTTGGCATCCGTCCCCGCCAGCCGACGCACCCGAGCGGCGGCGGTGCTACTCGGGCTTGCCGGGCTGCGGGTACGGCTCGCCCTCCGCCACGGACCGGGCGTTCCCATCCAGCATCCCGACCGTGACGGTGCGGCGCCCCTGGTCGTTCCACGGTTGGAGGTGTACCCCCTCCGTCACGGTGGCCGGGAGGTCGCGAGCCTCGTTGCGCATGCCCTCCGCCGCTGGCAGGAGCAGCACGTAGCGCTCATGTCCCTCAAGCTTGCGAATGTCAGTTCCGGCGAGGGCCTTGTTGATTGCCCAGGCGTACTTCATGTCCGGCCGCGACGGGCACGTGAAAGTGCGCGGGCTGGCCTGCTCGGGCTCGAGGTAGGGGCCGATCTTGTCGCACCACGCGTCGGCCGGGGGCAGCAGCCCCCCGGAGGCCCGGGCATAGCCAAGCAGGGCCTGGCACAGCACCCGCACCCGTTGTTGGCACGTATCGTTGTCGTCGTAGGCCTTGGCGAGCGCCGCGACCGTCATCCCCGGCAGGATGGCGGTGACCTCGCCGGAGGCAAGCCCGACGAGCAGCGTCTCGTTCATGTCCACGGCCGCCTCCAGCGCGCGATCCACATCGCCACTGGCATTGCGGGCGGCGCCCTTGCCGGCGAAGATCAGCACCAGGCTGCGCCGCAGGCTCCAGTCTCGCGGCACCGGCTGCCCGGCCGCCTGAGAGTTGAGCACCCACCCCGTCTTGGCGTCCTCGCCCTCGGCCGGCTTGACGAGCGAGCGGTCCAGGCAGTAGGCCTCGAGGTCATCCATCCACGTGCCTGCAGCGGGGAGCCGATTGTTGTGAGCCTCGGCGTAGCTGGTGAGCGCCTGCACGAGCCGGCGCGTGCGCTCGCGCTCGGCCCATGGCTGCCGGCCCTGCCCCCCGCCCGCCCCCGGCCCCCCGGTCACCTGGCCAACGAACCATGACCGGGCGCGCCCCGTCGTCCGGCAGATGCTCTTCTCCAGGTCGATCCGCCACGTCCCGTCGGCGGACCGGGCGAGCACGAACTGCCGCCGCGGCGGGTCCTGCGGGGTGACGGTCACGACCGCCAGGCCCGCCTCGTCGGGCTGCTTCTCGGTGCGGGCCCTGGCAGACACACCCAGCGGGAGCAGGGTGAGCTCGGTGACCATGGTCATGAAGCCGCCCTCCGGCTGCTCGTGCCGCACGCCCTCGGCCATCTGCTCGAGCCCTTTGCGCAGCCGCAGCAGCTTCGCCGGCTCCATGGCCACGAGAGCGAGGGCGGCCCCGACATCGGGCTTCTCGCACGCCTGCACGTAGGCCGCCACCACGGCTGCCGGGTCGCGCATGTCGACACCGGCCGGCGGGGCCTGCGCCTGGCACACGGCCATGCCGGTGCTCAACAGTAGGAACGCCATGCGCATGAACGCCATCGAGGATCCCCCCAATGCCTCCGGGTGCAGCAGGTCCCGTGGGCACCATCGGATGTGAGGTCGCGCGATGTCCGGCCCCAGACAGATTATACGCCTGTTGCGGGGACAGGGTTCCCACCGGGACACCTCCCACTCAGGCAGGGCCGCGCCGCATGCGGGAGGAAGAACCCAGGGGGAGCGCGGACGTGAGGGTGCGCCTGGTCTTGTCACCCTCCCGGACGGCCGTCATCCTGAGCGACCGTCCCGCGCAGGATCGACTTCATCTTCGACGGAGGGATCGGTCATGAGAACGGTGGTTGGTCTGTCGGTCTGTTGTGCGCTCCTCCTGTTGGCGCTGATCGGGCCGGCCGTAGGGCAGGAGCGGTCGGACGAGGCCGCCGCGCACTATCGGGCGGGGCTGGCGGCCAAGCAGGCGCGGGACTACTCGAAGGCCGAGGTCGAGCTCAAGCAGGCGCTTGCCCTGGCGCCCCGGGATGTGGACGCCCACTGGGTGCTGGCATGGGTGTACGCCGCCCGCGACAAGAAGGAGCTGGCGGCCGAGCAGTTCCGCGAGGTCGTGCGGCTGGCGCCCATGGGCGAGAAGGGCAAGGAAGCGCAGGCGGCGTTGGGGAGGATGGGGCTGGCCGGCGAGACGGCTCCGCGCGCGAGCACGCCGACGGCGCCCCCTGCGCTCGCGCCACCGCTCACTGTACCCGGCGGACCACCTACCTCGGCACCAACCGCGGCCAGCACAGACTGGTGGCTGGCCGAGACGCTGCGCACCGAGCACTTCGTGATCCACCTGGCAGACAATCCGCCGGAGGATCGGCGCGATGATATGCGCGGCGTCTCGGTCAACCCCGTGTCCAAGCGGATCTATGAGGGGAGCACCATTGCCCGGGGCCCGAACCAGGTGTGGGACGTGGCCGAGCAGGCGGGGATGTACCTGGAGTGGGCGCGCGCCTGGTACCTGCTGGCCGGCTACGCGCTCTCCACGGACGCCGTGTATGATGTGACCATCGACCCCGGAGCAGGGCGGACGGAGCGGGGGGAGACGCTCCCTGGCAGCCCGCCCTCGATACGCCTTCACCGGGCCCCTGTGGGGAAGCCCACCGACGTGGGCTTTGACGATGTCCTGGCGTATGTCTGCTGCCACGAGTGCTACCACGTCGTCCAGTACGCCTACGCCTGGCTCCCGTTCGCGGCGCCTCCGTGGGTGCGCGAAGGCACCGCGGTCTGCTCGGGTGCCGAGATCTTGGAGCGCCATTGCTTGGCGCCCTGCGATGAGATCGCCAACAACGGCTCGGCGCAGTTGCTCTATCCCTGGACCAACGTCTTCTGTGGCGAGCGTGACCCGGGCTATGGGACTGGGCTGCTGTGGTGGTACCTCCAGCACGCGGCCAAGGCCGCGTCCTCAGGTGCTGACCTGAAGCTTGGGTTCTGGGTCAAGGCAAAGGCCGCCTTGGGGTGGGAGAGCCCGTTCCGCGAAGTCGTCGCGGAGAGCACCGGCATCTCCCTCGAGGACGCATACGGGGCGTACCTGGCCGCCAACTACGAGCAGGCCGTCGCTGCGGATGGCGCGGGTCCATACCAGCCCTGGCTTCCGTCCGCAAAACGCGAAGGGCGCGACGGGGTGTATGGGATCAACTTCCGTACTCTCACCGAGAACGCGGGGTTCCGGCATGTAGTGCAACCCGGGCGGCTCCAGTCATCGTCGGGGAAAGGGGGCCTCCGGGCCCTGGAACCGTGGGGCGCTCAGTACTTCCAGGTTACCGGCGACTGGACGGGTGCCCTGGCTGTCACGGTTGGTGCGCTCGGCGGGAAGCCGGCCGAGCAGGTGAACCTGACAGTGCTCTCCCCGGACGGCAAGCAACGTCGGGAGTACAAGCGCCTGGACCTGCAGCAGGCGGTGTCAATGACGCTCGAGGGTCAGGCCAAGGGCACAGTCCTCGTCTTGTGGTACACCTCCCCGACGAGCCTGGGGGCTCGGAACCCGAAGTTCAGCTACTGGGTCCAGTTCGATGCCAGGCCTGCCCTCGCTCTCAAGGCCACCCCGGCCGAGGGCAGCGTCAAGCTCTCCTGGACTGTGCCGACGGAAGGCCTGGGCGCGTTCGTCTCCTACCGTCTCTACCGGGCGGAGGCCCCCGGCATCGCCCGCACTCGGCCGGGCATGACGGCCACGCTCCCCCGGGCGCCGGGCGGAGGGAACGAACCCACCAGCCACGAGGACCACACCGTCACGGCCGGGAAGACCTACTACTACGTGATCTGCCCCCTGTACCAGGATGGTACGGAGGGCGCCGCTTCGAACGAGGCCTGCGCCGTAGTGCCGGCGACCCCCGCTCCCCCGGGCAACGCCAACCTCCCGGCGAACTGGCCGGCGTACCTCGCCGACTTCCAGCCGCCCGCCGGCATGACCTGGGATCACTTCCGCGTCCGCGCAAAGGATGGCATGCCCCAGGTGCGCATCGATGGCGGTGACTTCTGGATGGGGAGCACCCAGGAGCAGATCGACGCCTGCGTCAAAGTGTTCAGCGAGACGACGCGGCACTGGTACCAGCCGGAAGCACCGCGCCGGCGCATCTTCGTGAGCCCATTCTGGATCGACCTCCACGTCGTCACCAACGAGCAGTTCGCCCGGTTCGTGGCGGCCACGGGCCACGCCCCCGAGCGGGGATGGCAGCGCTGGTCCGCGGCGACCGGGCCACGATACCCGGCGACCGGCCTCGTGCTGGGTGATGCGACGGCCTACGCTGCATGGGTGGGCGCCGACCTGCCGTCGGAGGCCCAGTGGGAGAAGGCCGCCCGTGGCGGCCTGGAGACGCGGCTCTACCCCTGGGGCGACGAGCCCGACCCACAGCGCGGCAATGGCAACTGGCAGCGATCCGGCCCACTCTTCAACTGGGGGTATGAGAACTGTACGAAGCACACGAAGCCCGTCGCCAGCTACCCGCCCAACGGCTACGGCCTGTAC
>CAZIWQ010000414.1:0-6166 GCA_964542355.1 uncultured Armatimonadia bacterium | reverse complement strand
GGGGCTGGGGGGTAGGCCGACGTCGCCGTCCGGTGATCGCCTACCCGGCGCGCCACAAGTGCGCGCCCTACAACGGCGAACGACAACGGCGGCAGGCTCGAAAGCCTGCCCCACACAACGGCATCACCCGCGCCGTCATCCTGTCCGCCGTACCATCCTGCCCATCCTGCCCATCCTGTCTGTTGTTGCTGTCCCCCGGCTCCCACCCCTGCGCCAACACCCCTGCGCCAACACCTTGCGCTTCACAGCCCGATTGGGTACTATTGCCGGATACCGCGCACGCGGGCGACGTTGAAGGGGGCACTGCTTACCGCCATGCGACCCAACTCCGAATTCCCCGGAAAGCTATTCGTGGTGGAGGGGATCGACGGCTCGGGGAAGAGCACCCAGATCTCTCTCCTGCACAAGTGGTTGATGAGCCAGGGCTACTCCGTCTTCTTCTCGGAGTGGAACTCGTCCGAGCTGGTGAAGCGCACCACCTCGCGGGGCAAACGCAAACATCTGCTCACCCCGACCACCTTCAGCTTGATCCATGCGACCGACTTCGCCGACCGCACCGAGCAGAACATCATCCCTCCGCTGAAGGCGGGGGCCGTCGTGCTGGCCGACCGCTACATCTACACCGCCTTCGCGCGCGATGTCGCACGCGGGTGCCACCGCGAGTGGGTGCGCGAGCTGTACTCGTTCGCGGTGCAGCCCACCGTGGGGTTCTACTTCCACGTGCCGCTCGACGTCGCGCTGGACCGCATCCTGACGGGTCGGCCCGAGCTCAAGTGGTACGAGGCGGGGATGGACCTGGGCCTGAGCGACGACCCCTACGAGTGCTTCAAGCTATTCCAGACGCGGATTCTGGCGGAGTACCAGGCGCTGGTGGCCGAGTACAACCTGCATGTGATCGATGCGACACTGCCGATCGTGCAGCAGCAGGAGCAAGTGCGCGAGGTGGTCCGCGAGCACCTCGCCGGCTGTCTCCGCCAGCCCGAGGGCGCGCGCCGTGCCGTCGCGCCGGCCACGACGGAGGGGGGCGAGTGAAGATGCTCACGAGCTATTGGCACCCGATGGCGAACCAACTGGTCGATGACGTGCCCGGCAAGCTGATCGTGCTCGAAGGGACCGACGGGGTCGGCCGCTCGACCCAGATCGGCATGCTCAAGAGTTGGCTGGAGAGCTCCGGGCTCGCCGTCTACGACACGGGCCTGACGCGCTCCAACCTCGCCGGCCTGCACCTCCAACAGGCCAAAGAGGGCCACACGATGGGCACCATCACCCAGGCGCTCTACTATGCGACCGACTTCGCCGATCGGATGGAGAACGAGATGCTGCCCGCGCTGCGGGCCGGCTATATCGTGCTCACCGACCGCTACATCTACTCGCTGATGGCGCGTGCCATCGTGCGCGGCGCCGACCCGGCGTGGCTGCGGCGCGTGTACGGGTTTGCCCTGGTACCGGACATGATCCTGTACCTGGCGGCCGACCTCCCGTCGCTCGTACCCCGCGTGCTGGCGCGGAGCGGGTTCGACTACTGGGAGTCGGGCGCGGACTACATCCACGCCGACAGCCGCTATGACTGCTTTGTGCGCCATCAGGAGGCGCTCTTGCGGGTCTTCGTCGACATGATCGGCGAGTACGGCTTCACCGTCGTGGACGCCAACCGCCCCGTCAAGCTCGTGTTCGAGGATCTGCGCACCCGCATCAGCGGTGTCGTCGCCGACATCAACCCGAGCGATCTGAACCTCACCGCCGTACCGGAGGACTTCATCCCGGCTCCCGCAGCCAACGACGCACCCACGCGGAGGATCGCCGACATCATTGCCGACCTGCTCGGCGCTCTGCGCGACGAATAGGGCGTCGGCGCGCGACGGCGAGGTCGCGGGCCCGCGGGCGATCCTGGTCCACGTCACCTGCTGACGACTATCAACCACCAAGAGAGCGGCCGGACAGCCGTCCTGAGGCCGCGACGCTACGCTCACGGCGATCTCGTCACTGGAGCCCCGGCCGGCAGTGGCCGTCTCGGCCGAGTCGCCAAGTTGGTCTGAGATACTACCAAGGGAGACGCATCCATGAGACACCCGCTACTCATCGTCACACCGTCGACGGTCCCGCCGCTGCACGCCGACTTCCGACCCGCGGTCCTGGGCAACCAGGCCTTCCGCGAGGCCGTCCGTGCCTCGGGCCAGGCAACGCCACTGCGCATCGCGCTCGAGCGCGGCGATGGCTCGGTCTCGACCTACGAGACGGAGGTGTTCCCCGCCGGTCACGAGTTGGCCGCGGCCAACCTCACCTACGCCGAGCGGCTGGTCAAGTTCCTGCTGTGGCAGCGTGGGGGCTGGAAGGTCACCATCGGCGGACCGGCCCATATCGGCGCCCACATCGCCCAGGTCTACTCCCCCGAGGGCAAGCGCACGTTCGACTATGACTTCATGGGGATCACCGTCTACGAGCACCCCTTCACTGTCGTCGTGACCGATGCGGAGAGCGTCCCGGCGACGAGCGAGGCCTCGGCGCCGCTGGGCCGGCACCTGGACGGCTGTCGCGTCGGCTTCGACCTCGGCGCCAGCGACCGCAAGACCAGCGCCGTCGTCGACGGCCAGGACGTGTTCACGGAAGAGGAGCCGTGGGACCCGAAGAGCGCGACCGATTGGCACTACCAGGCCGAGGGCATCAAGCACTCGATCCAGCGCGCCATCGAGCACATGCCGCGCCTGGACGCCATCGGTGGCAGCGCGGCCGGCGTCTACATCAACAACCGCGTCATGATCGCCTCCCTGTTCCGCGGGATCGCCAAGCCCGACTTCGAGGCTCATATCAAGCCGCTGTTCGAGAACCTGGCCCAAGAGTTCGGTGTGCCGCTGGAGGTCGTCAATGACGGCGAGGTGACCGCACTGGCCGGGTCGATGTCGCTGGAGGCGAACGCGGTGCTCGGCGCCGCGATGGGCTCGAGCCTCGCCGCCGGTTATGTCACCCCGGACGGCAACATCACGGGCTGGCTCAACGAGCTGGCGTTCGCACCGATTGACTACCACCCCGCGGCCCCGGAGGATGAGTGGTCGGGCGACATCGGCTGTGGGGTGCAGTACTTCTCGCAGCAGGGCGTGATGCGGCTGGCCGCCGCCGCCGGCCTCGAGTTCGACCCGGCACGCTCCGTCCCCGAACGGCTGGAGGACGTCCAGGCGTGGATGAAGACGAACACGCCCGGTGTGCGCGAGATCTATGATAGCATCGGCATCTGTCTGGGCTATACTATCGCCCACTACGCCGACTTCTACGACATCGCGAAGATGCTGATCCTCGGCCGCGTCACCACCGGGGCCGGCGGCGACATCATCCTCGACCAGGCCCAGGGCGTGCTCAAGCGCGAGTTCCCCGCCATCGCCGAGCGCATGGAGCTGATGCTCCCGAACGAGAAGCTCCGCCGCGTGGGCCAGGCAATTGCCGCCGCCAGCCTTCCCGCACTGCGCAAGTAGAACGCACCCACATACGTAAGGGATGATCGCCATGCAATTCAAGACTCCTGGCTCGCTATTCTATGTCCCGGACGGAACGCCCGAGCCGGAAGCCATCACCCGGACCACGTGTATGGGCATCTCCGCCCACCAGGACGACCTCGAGATCATGTCCTTCCACGGGATCATCGAGTGCTTCCAGCAGACCGACAAGTGGTTCAGCGGGGTCGTCGTCACCAACGGCGCCGGTGCACCCCGCGCCGACGTCTATGCCGACTACACCGACGAGATGCTCATCGAGGTGCGCCAGAAGGAGCAGAAGAAGGCCGCCTACATCGGTGAGTACGGCTTTCAGGCGCTGTTGCACTACCCCAGCTCGAAGGTCAAGGACCCCGGCGATCCGGACCCGGTCGCGGAGCTGAAGCTTCTCATCGACCAGGCGCGCCCGGAGCGCATCTACACCCACAACCTCGGGGACAAGCACGATACCCACGTCGCCGTGACGGCGCGAGTGATCGAAGCCTGTCGCCAGCTCCCCGCCGAGGCGCGTCCCCGCCAGGTGTGGGGCTGTGAGGTGTGGCGCGACCTCGACTGGATGCAGGACGCCGACAAGGTCGTGCTCGACTGCACCGGCCATGACAACCTGCAGAGTGCGCTGCTGGGGGTGTTTGACTCGCAGGTGTGCGGCGGCAAGCGCTACGATCTGGCGACCCTCGGCCGCCGCCGCGCCCACGCGACATATCACGAGTCCCACGGTGTCGACGTCGCCGAGCTGCTCAACTTCGGCATGGACCTGACGCCGCTCATCAACGACCCGAGCCTGTGCATCGGCGAGTATGTGAAGGGCTTCGTCGATCGGTTCTACGCTGAGGTGGCCGCCCGCATCGGAAAGGTGACGAGGTAGGGTCTTGTCCGCGCGCGCCTCACCAGCGAATCTCGCGGCTGAGGCGCGGCGGGCGGCCCGCCTCGCCCCCGCACCTCCCATGGCTGATGAACCAGTGGCCGAAGTCAGCCTCTCTTCCACCTCCGCTGACGCGACTCGCCGGATCGCCGAGCGCCTGGGCTCCCGCCTGCGGGCCGGCGATGTGGTGGCCCTCTTCGGCGACCTCGGGGCGGGCAAGACCTGCTTCGTGCAGGGTCTCGCGCGCGGCCTCGGGATCGTCGCCAATGTCACCAGCCCCACGTTCATCCTCATGCGCTATCACCCCGGAGCCCCCGCCCTGTGCCACGCGGACGCCTACCGTCTAGAGTCCGGGGCGGAGCTGGAGGACCTCGACCTGGAGGACGCCCTCAGTGACGCCGTCGTCGCCATCGAGTGGGCCGAGCGCGTACTCGAGGCGCTGCCGGCGGAGCGAGTGGAGGTCCGGCTGCTGGCCGGCGAGGGGGAGACGCGCGAGATCCGGCTCATCGCCCGCGGGGCGGCGCTGACCCGCGCCCTGAAGGAGGCGCTCGCATGAGATTTCTCGGACTGGAGACCTCCGGCGATCACAGCAGCGTAGCCCTCGTTGAGGACGGGCACGTGGTTGGCGAGAGCCTGTTCCCCAGTCGCATGTCCCTGTGTCGCACCCTCCCCGGCCACATCCGGACGCTGCTCGGCCCGGAGGGCTGGCAGGCGGTTGACGCTGTCGGCGTCGCACAGGGCCCGGGCTCGTTTACCGGGCTGCGGATGGGGATTGCCATGGCCAAGGCCGTCGCCCACGCGACCGGCCTGCCGCTCATCGGCATCCCGACACACGAGGCGCTGGTATGGCCGCTGGCGCTTCCTGCGGGCTGCCGGGCGTGCGTGCTGCAGCATGCCCGCAAGGCCGAGGTGTACTCGACGACCTTCGCCGGCGCTGGCGAAGGGGCCGCGCCGACGGTGATCGCGCCATGCCGGGCGCTGGCGATTGAGGACCTGCTTGCCGGGTTGCGGGACGAGGCCACCGAGGTGCTCCTCCTGGGGGATGGCATCGCGCGCCACGGAGACCTGATCGGGGAGGCGCTGGGGGGGCTGGCGCGTCTGTCCCCGCCGGTGTTGTGGCAGCCCCGCGCCGCCGCGGTCGCGGCGCTGGCGGCGGCCCGCCTCGCCCGGGCCGATCCGGCGGAGGCGATGGCGCTGCGCCCCCTGTATCTGCTCGGCTCCCAGGCTGAACGGGTCCACGGCGTCGACCTGGGCATGAACTGAAACAGGCTAGCTCTTCACGGCCACGTGCACGGCCGCGGCGCCCAGCAGCAGCGGTTGGTAGGAGACCGCAGCGAACCCCGCCTCCCGCAGGATGCCGGCCAGCCCCTCCGCATCGTGCCAGCCCAGCATGCTGTTCGCCAGGTACGCATAGCCCGGGTCGTGGCCTGACAGCAGGCGCCCCAGTGCCCGGACCGTGAGCCCCACATAGAGGTGGAACAGCCACCGCACCCACCGCGAGCGCGGCTGGCTGGTCTCGAGGTTCACGAACCGGCCACCGGGTCGCAGGACGCGGTGGACCTCGGTCAGCCGCGCGACGAGCGCATGCGGGCTGGTGTTGAGGTTGCGCGTCGCAAACGCGACGGTGACGAGGTCGAAGGCACCGTCGGCGAAGGGGAGCGCTCCCGTCTCGGCGAGGACGGCAGCGTCGCCGGCGGTGTGGGCCTTCGCCGCGGCCTCGCGCAGCATGGGGAGGGAGAAGTCGGCGCGCACGAGAAGTGTACCCGGCTCGGCGCGGCGGTGCAGCTCCCGCGCCAGCTCGCCCGTCCCGCTACACACATCC
>CAZIWQ010000413.1:1647-6167 GCA_964542355.1 uncultured Armatimonadia bacterium | reverse complement strand
CGTTCCCCCGCGGACGCTGTCGGCGCTTCGCGCCTGCGTCCGCCAAGCCTCTCCGAAACGGAGAGGGGACGGGGATGAGGCAGACATGCCGTCCGCCGTCTGTAGGGCGGGTCCCGCAGGGCGGGACCCCGCCGCCGTTGCCGTACCGCCGTGCCGTTGGTAGGAGCGGTCACCAGACCGCGAGCCGTTCGTCGTCGGCCGTGCCGTCTGTCGTTTGTAGGGCGCGGGCCTGTACCGCGCCGGTGTTGCCGTGCCGTGCTGTGCCCCGCCGGTGTTGGCGTTGCCGTGGTAGGAGCGCTCCCCCGAGCGCGCGCCTTGCCGTGTCCCGCCGTTGCCAAATGCCACGTGCCTGATGCCACATGCCGCCGTCCAGGACGCCGCCCGCTGGCAGATGCCATCTCCCCGAGGTGACCCAATGCGTGCCCATCTGACCGCTCTGCTGCTCGCGACCAGCCTGGCTCCCGCCGGGGCCCTGGAGGTAACCCTGACTCGCACCGGCGCCGGGCAGGTCAGTCAAGCCGTCGTGGAGACGGCCGACTACCGCCTGCTCGTCGATGCCGGCAAGGGTGCCCGCATCATGTCCCTGCGCGACAAGCGCGCGGGCGTCGAGTTGGTGCAGTCGGACGAGTCCGGCCTCGGCGGCCTGTTCGAGGACCGGCCGCTGTTCTCCGGCGTCGAGTACAACTGCGTCCCGACGCGCTCGACCAACCGGGAGCTGGTGCTGCGCTGCGCCGTCAATCGGGACGGCGTGAACCTCGTGAAGACCTACACCTTCACCGAGGGCCGGCCGTGCTTCGCCGTACGCTACGAGATCGAGAACACCACGCAACTGCCGTTCAAGCTCTGGATCCGTAACTTCGCCAACCCCGGTGGCGGCCCGGTCACCGAGGCCGATCACGGGTTCCTGCGCAACGCCGGCAAGCTGGTCGATGTCCCGATGCCCGGTACCTACTACCGTGCCCTCGACGCACCGTGGGCCGCATACGTGGATACCGAGAAGCAGTCCGGTTACTTCGTGCGCTGCGACTTCGACCTCTTGGACTGCTTCTACTTCTGGAACGAGAGCCGGATCATCCCGACGTTCGAGTGGATCTACCAGCCGGTGCCGCCGGGGCAGAAGGCGAGCACCGGGCTGGTATTCGGGCTGATCCGCGGCCTCGCGGGCGTCGGCAACATCAGCCCCGGCGGCGAGGCTGGCCCGGTCGCCGCGACGGAGCCCGAGGCCCGGCAGGCCCCGCGCTTCGCTGCCATCCCGGCCTGGAAGCCGCTCGAGGAGCTGTACCAGCCGACTGCCGAGGAGCGGGCACGCGGTTTCATCGCCGTCGTCAGCGGGGTGCCGGCCCCCGCGCCCCGCCTGGGGCGGATTGACGTGGACCTCGGCCGCGACGAGGCAGACGCCGTGCCGGTGGAGGTGTTCGGCCTGGCCGAGGAGAGCCGCCTGAGGCTCTCCCTGACGGGCTCCCTCGGAGCCGCCACTTCGCTGCTGAGTGAGCAGGGGGGCTGGTTGACCCCGCAGCCGGAGCTGGTGGTACCGCGAGGCCGCGCCGGGCGCTTCTGGCTGAAGCTCACCTCGCAGGGGCTGTCCCCGGGAACGTACGAGGCGCAGGTGCAGGTGGCGAGCGCGACCGGCGGCACGTTGCCACTCCCCGTCCATGTCACCGTCTGGAACGTCAAGCTCCCCGCTCAGCCGGTGATCGGCACCCAGTTCTATGCCTTCGCGCCCACCCTCTCCGCCTACGACCTCGACGAGGCCGCGCGGAAGCGCTTTCTCGTCTACATGGACAATCTGCAGGCGCTGCACTGCGACAGCTTCGACTGGGCCGTTGCGGTCCACCAGCCGGCGCTGCGGCTGAAGGTCGCCGGGACTGGTGAGCTGCTGTCACAGTGGGGCAAACAGCACCCGGACAGTGCTGTTGACGCGCTCCCACACCTGGACTTCGGCTACTTCGACCTGTGGTTTGAGGAGCCGGTGAAGCGCGGGCTGACGCGCTTGGTGGCTCACGTCCCCGCCGGCAACAACTGGCGTGAGCAGTCACTCATCGGCGCTGCGCTGGGCCATACGGTCACCGACCCGAACAGTGCGGCAAGCTGGCAGGTGATGGAGTGGTACTATCGCGAGCTGCGCGAGTACGCGGCACGCAAGGGGTTCACCTCGTTCTGGGCCAAGGTGAGTGACGAGATCCCTCAGGAGACGATCCCCGGTTGGCTCATCGCCGCGCGCCACTATCGCGCTGCCGGCTGGCAGCCCTTTACCACGAACACCGGCAACATCGCCCGCTCCGCAACGCTGCTCGCGCAGATGAACCAGGAGAGTGATGCCTGGCAGGTGGCGCTCTGCCTGAGCCGGGACTTCCTCGATCTGACGCGCAAGGGCGCGACGTATGAGACCAGGCGCGAGCGCATCACCAGCCAGTGGCTGCGCTATGGCAACGGCGGGGCACAGGACACCTGGGCGACCGCGGTGTTCGGCCCCGACCGGCCCGCCGCGCTGGTGGATCAGGTGCAGGTGTGGGTTGGCGGTCAGGCCCTCAAGCTGCGCGGCGGCAGCGGCTGGGGCAACAAGGACCGGGGCGTCGCCATGCACTATGGCAACTACCTCTACCTCGCGACCCCCGACGGCGGCGACCCCAATGCGGCGACCATCGAGATCGGCTATCGCCTGCGGACGCTCCGGCAGGGCGGCACGCCGGCGGTCGCGCTCGAGCCAACCGACGAGTTGTGGTACTACGGCGGCGGGAGCTACAAGACCCCGTACGAGGCCGCGCGGGCCTACCCCTGGCGCGTAGTGGCCTTCGACATGGTCGGCTACGGCTGGTGGACCTACCTGTGGTGGAACAAGGAGGACATCCTGGTCAAGCTTGACCCTCAGAGCTACGCGCTGACGCTCTCGGCGGCGTGGGAGGGGCTCCGCGACGGCAATGAGGACGCGGCGTACTTCCGCCTCGCTGAGAGGAAGCTGAAACAGGCGGGGCAGTCGGAGGCGCTGGCGCGGTTGCGGAAGGTCTTTGGCTACGACGCGACAGCCGTCCTGCGCATGGGCGAGGTGAAGCGGGAGATCTATGCGTGGGATGACTTTCTCAATCCGACCGTCGCCGCGTACAACTGTGCCAAGCGCGAGGCGCTGGCGGTGCTCGCGGGGCCGTAGGGGGCGGCGGCTGTTTGGGGAGCCTGTTGTTGGCGCGGCTTCCAGCCGCGCCGCTCCCGCCCTCTCAGCGGGCCATTGTAGCAGCGGCATCCTTGCCGCGACTTCTCTCGTGTGTGAACGGCCGGACGTTCGCGCGGCTTCCAGCCGCGATGGGTCGACGTCTCAGCGGCCTGTCTGTGGCGCGGCAACTAGGCCAACGAACGGCCGGGCGGACGGCGGGAAACTGCGCCTATAGGTCGCTGGACGGACGACGGAAGTCGCGGCTGGAAGCCGCTCCTACATGGGGGCGCCTGGGACGGCAAACCGGCGCGGCTGGAAGCCGCGCCAACGAACGGCCGGGCGGACGGCCCGTGCACCTGCATCGGGGGTGATGCCGTGCCTTTGCGACGCGGACAGTCTGCCCTGCGCGCGGGGCGCTGCGCAGGTTCTGGCCGCACCTATCTGGTCACCACGACCATCGAGGAGCGCCGGCCCGTCCTCGCGAGCCCCCGTTGTGCGGGTCTCGTAGTCGAGACGCTCCAGTGGCTACGCACACATGAACGGATCTGGCTCCACGCCTACACCGTGATGCCGGACCACATCCATGTTGTCGTCACCGTGAGGCCCGGCCACGAGCTGCCGCAGGTAATGCACAGCCTCAAGAGCTACACGGCGACCCGCCTGAACCGCGAGCGCAACACGACGGGTGCCTTGTGGCAGCCCGGGTACCACGAGCACTGCATCGCCGATGATGACGACATGCCACGCCACCTGGAATACGTCTCACTCAATCCGGTCGAGGCCGGCTTGCATGACGAGGTCGGGGTGCACCCCTTCACCCGCGTGTATGCGGATGGTGACGTCGACCTAGACAGATGGTGAGGGTGGGCGCGCTCGGTCGCGGTCGGCCGAGCGGCGAGCATCGCGGCTGGAGGCCGCAGCGGCTCATCGCCTTCCACGACGTGGTGTTGGCGCGGCTTCCAGCCGCGCCGTTCTCTCCCCCTCAGCGGGCCATTGTAGGAGCGGCATCCTTGCCGCGACTTCTTTCGCGTGCAAACGGCCTGACGTTCGCGCGGCTTCCAGCCGCGATGGGTCGACGTCTCAGCGGCCTGTCTGTCGGCGCGACAACCGCGCCGACAGACAGGCGGACGACGGGAGACCGCGCCTGTCGGTCGCTGGACGGACGACGGAAGTCGCGGCTGGAAGCCGCTCCTACATGGGGGCGCTCAGAAGGAACGACTGCCGCGGCAGGAAGCCGCGCCACCGAACCGCCGGGCGGACGGCGGGAGACCGCGCCTGCAGGTCGTGGGGCGGACGACGGAAGTCGCGGCTGGAAGCCGCTCCTACATGCGGGCGCCTGGAACGGCAAACCGGCGCGGCTGGAAGCCGCGCCAAC
>CAZIWQ010000413.1:0-1547 GCA_964542355.1 uncultured Armatimonadia bacterium | reverse complement strand
TCCTACATGCGGGCGCCTGGAACGGCAAACCGGCGCGGCTGGAAGCCGCGCCAACGAACGACCGGTCAGGCGGCGCAAACCCCGCGCGCGTATCCATTCCGTCACGCAGGCACCACCGGCAGCCTCACGTGCGATGCCCGCGTCGGGTCGTGGTACACCCTCTGCTGCGCCACCTGCCACGTGGTCTCCAGTCCCGGCGCGCCGCCCGTCCCCGGGTTGACGTCCCACAGCGGGAACGAGCTGCTGGCGACGTCGATGCGGAGGCGATGGCCGCGCCGGAACACATTGCTCGTGGCCCCCAGGTCGATCGTGAACGCGTAGACCTCCCCGGGCTCCAGCATCCGGGGCGCGCCCCAGACATCCTCCCGGAAGCGGGCGCGGAGCACACCCTCCGTGATGTTCATCGAACGGCCGTCAGGGTAGACGTCACACAGGCGCGCGACGAAGTCGGTATCCGGGGCCGAGGAGGCCGCATAGAGCGTCACCGTCACCGGCCCGGTGACCTCCGTATCCTGCTCCAGGGGCGCGGAGGTATAGGTCAGCACATCATCGCGGGCCTCGAGGGCGCTCTGGTCGTAGGGCCCCGGTGGCGCCAGCTCGTACAGCCCCGGGTTGTACGGGCCGATCGAGTGGTTGCCGCCCCGGGTCGGGACCGGGTTGGCGGGGTCGTGCGCGTACTCATCCGGTGATGTGTCGCCGGGGGGCCGAGTGCTCAGGCCGCCCCCGGCGTGCAGGTAGTAGTCGGTCCACTCGGTCCGCGCGAGCGGCCACTCGTTCTCGTCACGCCACTGGTTGATCCCCATCACGAACAGCCGGATCGGCGCCGGCTGGAAGTCGGCGGCCGTCCCCCCGCGCAGCATCGTCTCCAGCCATCGCGAGGTGCAGTCGTTCTCCGCCAACGCGTCGGGGCCGAAGTCCAGCTCCCCGAGCGACGTAGCGCCGTTGATCCCATGCGTCCACGGGCCGATCAGCAAGCGATGCTCCTCGCGCAGCGCGGGGGCGGCCCGCTCGCGCAGGGCTAGCAGGTTCGCGAACGTCTCGCCCGCGTAGTAGTCATACCAGCCACCAACGAGGAACATCGGCACGCGGACTTTGTGGAACTGGGCCCGCACGTTCAGCGGCTCCCATTGCGTGTCATACTGGGCGTGCGCGACATAGTCGCGGAATGCCGGCACGGGCCCCGTGCCGGCGGCCAGGTCCATCTCCGCCACCGGCCGCGAGCGCAGGATGCCCGCCACGTCGAACAGCGGCATCAGTGCGGCTTCCGAGGCGCGGCCATTGCACTCGAAGCACAGCCAGCTCCAGGTCAGCCCGAGGCTGAAGGCGCCGTCGCAGTAGTAGGCGCGCTTGAAGCAATCGCCGGCCATGAACCGGGGGTTGAGCGCCGCGAGGCCACGATGCCCGCTGAGCGCAACGTAGAACTGGGTCGCCGCGAGGTACGAGTCGCCGAACATGCCGATGCGGCCGTTGCACCACGGCTGGCTGGTGAGCCAGTCGAGGGTGTCGGCGCCATCGTGCTCCTCGTGGATGAACGGGTACCACTCGCC
>CAZIWQ010000412.1:0-6171 GCA_964542355.1 uncultured Armatimonadia bacterium | reverse complement strand
ACGCGGACTTCGCCTGTAGGGAGGAAGGTGGCGATGTCGCTACGCGCGTCGCGAGTGAAGCGGCCGACCAGCGGGTACTCCCCGCGTCAGGCGAAGTCCTGGCACCAGAGCCGCAGCGGCCCCGCCGTCGGCGCCGCCCCGGCGGCGTGACACGTGAGCGCCACCCCGACGCGTGCGCGGTCAGCCCCGGTGAACACGACCAGGTCGTCGAACTGGTCGCCGTCGAAGTCGCCCACTCGCACCCAGTCGCCCGTCCAGCGCGTGTTGACCTCGCCGCCCCAGGCGATGCCGTCGCCCCAGTCGGCGGTGTTGCCCATCTGCAGTTGCCCACCCGTGGCAGGAGCTTGCCCTGGCGCCAGCCACGTGTGCGCCCCGAGGAGCGGGGGTGTCCACTCGCGCAGCGGCAGACGATGCACGCCATCGTCAATGGTCATGCGCACCAGCGCCCCATCGGAGCGGTCGGCCGCGGGGAGGGCGGGGAAGCCACAGCGGCCCTGCAGGATGCCGCCGGAGGCCGGCACGTGCACCACGGGAGAGGTGAAGACCGCGCGGCCCCGGCTCCCGGTGCTCTGCGGGCGCATGACCAGCGCGGTGTCGTAGCAGAAGCCGTCGACGAGCGGGAGGTTGTGGCGGACGCCGACGGCGCCCTGCGGGTCGGTGACGGCCGTCGCCGCCGTCAGGTTGTCGGTGAGCGTCCGGGCGCCGGCGGCATGGCGCACGTAGTCATACACCACGCCCTCGGCCTTGCGATAGAAGTAGGCCTGGGCGAGACCGACGCCGAGGGAGCGGGGGGCCTCGATGCGGACGGTGAAGCGGAGGCGGCGGCCGGCCCACGGGGTGAGGTCGACCGAGAAGCCGGGCATGGGAAGGCCACCGGCGAAGTCGGGCTGGAAGTCGGCCTCAAGAACGGTGACGGCCGCGCTGGCGGCCTGGCCGGCGAGGGGCAGTGGCTGGACGCGGAACACGACGCGCGCCCGTCCCTCGCGCACCTGGCCCTGCTCGTTACCGAGGGCCACGCGCCCGCTCAGGCGCTCGCCGGTGGCGGCAACCTCGTGTGTGAACGAGCCCTCGGCCCAGTAGGCGCCCGCCGTCCCCGCCCGGTTGGTGTAGACCCACAGGACGTCGCGGTAGACGCGGTTGTCGAGGGCCGTGAAGACGTTCTGCTGGTAGCAGCATCCGGCGGGCTGGGTGGCGACCGTACTGCCGTGGCCGATGGGCCCTGCCGCAGAGGCCCAGGTGGCATCCGGCGCCGTGGCCTCCACCGCCAGCCGCTTGCCCTGGAACACCGCGTCAAACCCGATGCCGGGCCTCACCGTGTTGGGCGTCGCCCCTTCCTGCAGGGGGAAAGTCCCGTCCTGCGCGCGCACCCCCCGCAGCTCCCAGACTACATCCTCGTCGAGGTTGGCGCTGGACTTCAGGGGCAGTACGAGGGGGTCGGCCGGGTACGAGCCGACACACTCGGAGCCGGAGCCAAACAGCGTATACCAGTCATTGCGATAGCCCGAGACACGCTTGATCTCGGCAACCGGTGCCAGGGCATACGGGTTGGGCGCGGTGTCCTCGGCGGGGCGGTCGAAGGCGTGAGGCAGCCCGCCCTCCTCGTTGCCGTGGGAGAAGAAGTGGCCCAGTGCCCGGCTGTCGAAGTTCGTGATGAGCAGCCCGGAACCCGCGCGAGGGGGGATGCCCATCCCGGTGGTGTCGACGCGGTCATTGGCCGGGTCGGCCTTGCGGTATTCGATGACCAGGTCATCGCCCTCGCCCACCGATGAGTTGTCGAGCACGCACATCGCCGCCAGTTGCTGCCGGTTCGGCTCGGTGAGGAACAGGCGCGCGGACTCCCCCCGTGTCAGCGTGCTCTCGACGCGCGCATACTGCCGGGCGTGCCGCAGCCAGGCCGACAGGGGCGCCGGGAAGGCACCCAGGCAGTTGCCGCAGGAGAGGATGTTCCAAAAGTCGACGTGCTCCCACATCGGCCCGTAGAAGTCGGCCATCCCGCTGGCCCAGTGGGTCATCTCATGAGTGGCAGTGCCCGTCCACGCATAGCGGCCGGCCATGTCGCGCGTGGCCGGTGGTACCGGGTTCTCCAGACCACTGGTGCCCAGGTTGTTGCCTGGCTGGAACTGACCGCCACCGCCGCCGTGGATCACGTAGACAGTGTCGTACTGCTGACCGTTCACGCGCAGCGTGCTCCGATCCCGCGGGTTCACCCCCAGTCGTGCGAAGAACGCCGCGTACAGCTCACCCCAGCGATCCAGGACCCGCCCGTGATCGTCCGTTCCCACGTACTGTGCTTCCCCCTGGGCGAGCCGGTACTGATACCAGCCGTCCACGACCGGTGCATCGGCCGGGTAGGGGTACAGGTCAGCCAGCACCCGCGTGCCGGGCAGGTTGTAGGCGATGAAGTCGGCAATGCTCCCCGCCGCCAGGGCCTGCCCGGTCGTGGCGTCCCGATCCAGTGGATGGGCGCCACTGATGGCATCGAGGACCCACTGGGCCGTCTGCCAGCTCAGGTGATTGGGCACCGCCCGGCGCTGGGCCTCGTCAACCAGGTCGAGGGGGAACACCAGCAGCCGGACCTCGCGCTGCTGCGCGGCAGTGGGCTCATAGCGCTGGAAGTGGGGCTGGCCCACAGCCGCGCCACACCATAGCAGCGCCAGACTCAGACCCCCGAGAAACAGCAAGCAGCCTCGGCATCCGTATGCAGAGCGACGCAGGTCACGCACAGCAGTTGGCATCGCGCAACGACCTCCTGGGTAGCAGTACCGTCGCGGCTGACCGCCGCGCCGACCCACATGGACAAGACGCTTCTGAGCCATCTCTCCCCCTCAATGCTTCGCTACGGGGAGGCCGATGGCCTGCCGGACATGCGGTACGCCGGACACTCCGGTCCGGCACCGTCCGGCGCCCGACAAGAGTGTAGGGCGTACCGGTCCGGCACTGTCCGGGGCCCGACAGCAGTTTCGGTCGTACCGGTCCGGCACCGTCCGGCGCCCGACAGGAGTGTCGGGCGTACAGGCAGGACAAGCTGCCCGCGGCATGGAAGTCGCACGGTGTGCTCCCGCCCGAGTAGTTCCGGGAACACCCCGGAACCCAGCACCAGGCGTGAGAGACAAGTATGGTGTCCCTGGAACCAACAAGCCCTCCGGAGGCCGATCCATGAAGAGCAGCCGTGTCTCACTGCTGACCCTCGCCATCGTGTGCCTCAGTGCCGGGGCGGGCCTGGCGGAAGCGCCGGGCTTCCCCCTGGCGCTCGGGGGGAACACCTTCGGCAATGTCGTCATCGCCGATTTCGATGGCGACGGGGGCCCGGAGATCGCGGTGCCGGTGGATAACGTCGCGGCGAAGGATCAGCCCGCCCAGGGCGCCCTGCATATGGTGAGCGTCTCCGGCCAGGCTCTGCCCGGCTGGCCGGTACGCTTCCCGTTCGCCCTCGGAGGCCCGAGCATGGCCGCGAGTGACCTGCAGCCCGAGCGCCCCGGCGCCGAGCTGGCCCTCGGGACCAGCGATGGCAAGCTGCACCTCTTCACCAGTCAGGGCACCGAGGCCCCGGGCTTCCCGGTCACTGTCGGAGCGTCCTGCAGCCGGTGCCTGGTCGCCGACCTGAACGGCGACGGGAAGCCGGAGCTGGTGGCGGTTGCTGCGGAGGGGAAGGTATTCGCGCTCGACGGCCACGGCCAGCGCCTCCCCGGCTGGCCGCAGACGGTCGCCGGCGGACTCGTGGGCAACGCCGAGGCGGCGGACTGGGACGCCGACGGCAAAAGCGAGGTCATTGTGCTGGACAAGGACGGGACGGTCCATGTCCTGCGCGGCGGGGGAGAGGCCGCCAGCGTAGCGTTGCATGCAACAGACTTTTGCAGCGGCGATTTCATCCCCGACATGCCGGGGCCGGAGCTCCTGGTGACCAATGCCACGGAGGGGACGGCTACGTTGTGCGATCGCGGCGGCCGACCCCTGCCCGGCTGGCCGGTGAAGGTCGCCCATGCGAGTCTGCCCACCCCCGTCCGGCTGAGCCGCGACGGCCCCCTCTACGCATTGGTCGTCGATCAGGCGCAGAGCAAGCCCAAAGCGACGACGAACACCATTCACCTCCTGGGAGCCGACGGCACGGCAGCTCCCGGCTGGCCGGCGGCACCCCAGTTCGTCGCCGGTTACTCGCTCTACTCGCGACCCGCGCTGATGGATGTCGATGGCGACGGGAAGACGGAGATCTTCTTCGGCCATACCTGCTACTCCGTCGTCGGCCTGCGCGCCGATGGCAGTGCGGTGGCAGGCTTCCCGCTGGGGAATGTCGGCATGGTCTACACGACCCCCGCGCTGGCAGACCTCAACGGCGATCAGCGCTACGAGCTCGTGTTCGCCGACGTCTCCTCGATCCAGAGTTTGCACGCCTTCACCTTGCCCTACGCGAGCGTGGCGTGGCAGGTGCATCAGCCCACGGCGGCGGAGCGCGAGCGGGGCTTCGTGCTGGGGCAGGCGGTGCCGTTCGAGGCGGTCATGCCCGACACGCCGGCGGTCGCGGGGAAGCTGCTGGAGCGGCTGGAGCTGAGCGCCTGCGCCGGCGAGTACGAGCCGGCGACGTTCACGCTCCACGCCCTGCGCGATCTCGAGGCCGTGCTGCGCCCCGGCGACCTCACCGCCGCCGATGGCAGCCGCATCCCCGCGACCGCGCTCGACGCGCGCTTCGTCCACGTCTGGCGGCAGCGGCGTGCCGATGGCCCGGGCGAGGCGGCCATCCCGGAGCTCCTGCTCAAGCGCGACCCCGGCGAGATGAAGGGGATCATCTCACAGCCACTGACCCCGGAGGCGACGACTCGCGTCCTGAGCGGCACCGCGCGGCAGTTCTGGGTGACGGTGCACGTCCCGGCCGGCGCCCGGCCAGGAGTGTATGAGGGCCAACTGACGCTCACGGCGGCGGGTGCCACGCACCCGCTGGCCTGTCGCCTCCGCGTGTTGCCGCTTACGCTGCCACCCAATCCGTTCATCCACAGCATCTACTTCCACGGCTCGAGCCTCGGCCTGGGGTGGTACGGGGAGAAGGAAGCGTCACGCGAGGCCTGGCTGCAACGCGCCCGGGGGCAACTGGCTGACCTGCGCGAGCACGGGATCAACGCCTGCGAGACCTACAGCCCGGTGAGCATCACCACCAGGGGCGACGAGTACACCTTCGATCTGGAGAACCTCTCCCAGTCGTGCCTCCTGCAGAAAGAGGCCGGGCTCGGGAGGTGGGTGGTGGCCAGCCTCGGGTACTCGAAACTCGACGGGCAGCAGTTGCACCCACGCCTCGGGGCACCGTTCTACCGGGCCTACACTGCGCTTGTCCGTGCGGTCGAGCGCCGGGCGCAGCAGGAGGGGTGGCCGCCGCTCTCGCACTATGGTGTGGACGAGCCGATGAAGAAGACCGCGGAGGAGTCACTGAAGTACTACGGGTACGCCGATCCGGTTGATGTGTGCCGGCAATGGTTCGAGGCGATTCGCGCAGGCGGGGGCCGGACGACGTCGGCGCTGTACCATACCGAGCTGGGTGGCTGGCCCATCCTCGGTCCTATGTGTGATGTCCCGATCTACAGCCTCGGCGCCATCTTCCCGCACGTAAAGCCGGCGGAGCTCATCGCGGAGATGGGGCAGGGGTGCACCGGCCAGGCCTGGTACTACTGGCAGTGCTGGACCGAGGAGCCCATCGAGAACCGGCTGCTGGCCGGCCTGTATCTGTGCAAGTCGGGCCTCACGGGCGTCATGCCGTGGGCCTACATGGCCTACAACGATGACCCCTACAACGACTTCGACGGGCCGAGCAAGGACATGTGTATCGCGTATCCCTCACAGGAAGGGCCGATCCCGACCGTGTCGTGGGAGGCCTTCCGGGAGGGCGTGGATGATTGTCGCTACTGGGCGGCGGTGAAGGGCCAGGCGGGGGCGCAGCGCATTCTCGACCGGCTCAGCCTGTCGAACTCGCACAACCTCGCCACAGTGACCGCCGGTGACCTGCAGTCCCTGCGGCGCGAGCTGGTGGGGTTGGCGAGGGGGTAGGCCGACGGGCCGCTCACCGCGGTCGTCGCCGTGGTGTGCCGTGGTAGGAGCGCTCGGGGTGTCACGTCGTTGTAGGGCGCGCACCTGTGGCGCGCCGGTGTTATGCTGTTGCCGTCGGCCGTTGTAGGGCGCGGATCCCGCAGG
>CAZIWQ010000411.1:0-6180 GCA_964542355.1 uncultured Armatimonadia bacterium | reverse complement strand
CGGTCTGGGCTCAGGATGACAGTCTCGTCGAACGGCGCACAAGACAGCGGCGTCGGGACGGTCGGCCTGGGGGACTCACCTACGGGCCGGATACTTCGGGGCGTGCGGCTCGTCCCTCGCCGCAGCCCCTCGTAGTCCGGCCCCTCCGCACATCGCACGGCCGCGTCGCGTCTCGACTACCGTGGGGCCGTTGGCGTCAGCCAGGCCCCGAACATCCAGTGCCGCTCCCAGAAGCGCTGCAGCTTCACTACCAGCGTGTTGGCCCCGGCCCGCAGTGGCACCGGCCCGTGGAAGTCCCCCGGCCCGACGCCATTGGTGTTGGGCACAATCCCCACGAGAGCGCCGTTCACGAACACCTGCGCCTGGCTCGAGCTTGCCACCTGCAGTGTCATCGGACCGTCGGCCGGCGCCTGCACCGTTGCCACGGCGTAGACCACGTCTCCCACGTCCGCTTCCCGGTTCGTCCCCAGGTCCATGAGTGGCAAGCCCTCACCGGCAGCCTTGACCTCTGTCCACTGGGCCGACGGGCTCCCTGCCAGGGCGCCGGTCTGACGATCGAGGGGTGTGGCGACCTGATCGATGGGGTACCAGTCCGGGTTGGCATAGCGCGGGCTCACGCGCCAGGTCCGCACCCCACCCGGACAATCGTCGGGGACCGGTTCGGCTCGCGGCAAGACAAGTAGCGCCGAGACGCCCCAGCCGGTGGGGCCGCCAAAGGTCAGGTCAAGCCGGCCATCGGCCGGCACGGTGACGCCGAACTCCCGGCTCACCAACCCTCCCTTCTCCTGGGCCACGTCGAGCAGCTTGCAGGCGCCATTGGCTCGCACCATGCTGGCAACCTCGAAGTTCAGGTTGGTCCACGAGGGCGTGGTCGTGACGACTCGCACCGCGTATGGACCGGGCGGGAGGTCAACGCGGAAGGTACGCGGGGTGCCGCATCCCAGCTCGCGGCGCAGCGGCGCCGGGGCAGCCTCCCGGTAGGGCCAGAACATCAATGAGACCGCCGCGGGCTCGGGCCCGAGGAAGCCCTGACCATACTGGTGTGCGCCGGCGTAGTACAGCTCCTCGGGGGTCGGGTCGCTGGCATCTGTGTTCGGCAGCCAGCCGAAGCCCCGCTCCGACGTGTAGCCGGTCGCGGGCATCGCGCTGAGCCATGGCTTCGCCGGGTTCGGGGCCCCGCAGTCAAACGCGCGTGCGGCGTGCGTCGCATCGACGGCTTGCGTCAGGTTGCCCAGGTAGCCGCTCTGGCGGCGAGTGCACACGGCCGCCAGCAGGCGCGTGGCCTCGGCGGCGAACGCCTCGGCCTCCTGCGCGGAGCTGGTGGCCGGCGTCAGGCTCGCGGCCCGCCGCGTCAGGGCCGCGTGGTCGTGCTTGAGGTCGCCCCACTCACCTCCCGCGGCCATCTCCGCCCGGGCCAGCATCGCCTGGCCCTGCAAGTGGCTGCTGCGGAGGCCCTCGACGTTCCTCGGCCCGACCACCAGCACGCCGTACACCTGCACGCCCGGCAGAGTGAGGCTGACGCGGTGGCCCTGAAGCTCGAACGGCAGCGCCTGGTCCGGTTGACCGGGCACCAGCCAGCGGGCTTCCTCGGCCGACGTGCCCGCGGGCAGGGCGATGGTGACGCGTGCGGGCGCGGTCGGCGCGATCGTGCCGGCCTCGAAATCGCAGTGGTAGTTCACGAAGTGCAGGCTCAGCACGGCACCCTCATGTCGCCAGCTCTTGAGCCACAACCGCGGGGGCAGGCTGCCGTCGATGATGGGCTCCGACCTCAGCGGCGGCCCGAGTGCCGCCATCACGGCCTGCGTCTGCTCGCGGGTCTGAGCGCTCTCCTGCACGCGCGGGGGGAGGAAGTCGCGTCCCGGCAGGATCTCGATGACCTTGCCGGCCTGCCGCCATGCCTCGACGACCGATTGCTCGCGGGGGAGGTTGTTCTCGTCCTTCACGCCGCAGCGACCGATGACGCCGAGTGTCCCTCCGGCCTTCAGATACGCGGTGAGCCGGTCGACCTGCGCCTGCGACAGGCACTCGAGCGCGGGGACGACGATGAGCGAATACTGCTTGAGGTCGTCCACGGAGTCCCGGTCCTGATGGATCTCCGGGTGGTTGAGGATCACCACGTCGTAGGGCACATGGTTCTCCTCAAGCGCGCGGGCCATCCCGCACAGGGCGGTGAGCGGCGGCGAGACGGCGTACATGTAGCTGTAGTAGAGCAGCGTGGGGACCGAGTAGGCCAGCGCAACCCGCACGTACGGCTGCGAGCTGTGCGGCGCATACAGCGCGCGATGGGCGTGGCGGAACTGGTAGTAGTCGGTCATGATGCGCTGCAGCTCGGGCTGCTTGTCGAACCCCAACTGGGAGATGAACAGGGTTCCGCCACCGGCGCACTGCTCGGCGAGCTCGTGCTCCACGATGTGGGGGGTGCGCTTGCCGAAGGCGGTCATGGACATGAAGGGCTTGCGCCCGCGGGTCATGGCCCGACCCATGACGTAGCGGAAGGCGCCATCGGCGTTGTACCAGTGCCAGCGGAACATGTCATAAGCGGAGATGCCGGAGGACTCGAACCAGACGGTGTCAACGAAATCTGCGAGCGCAACCTGGTATGGATTGGAGCCGATGGCCGAGCCCCCCTGGTTGCCGTGCACGTCGAACTCGCGGCCGAGGCCGGCGGCCACCCGCTTGAGGTCCTGGTAGTAGCGCATGAAGTTGTGCAAGTGGGACAGGTAGAGGAACTTGAGGTACTCGCTCATCACCGGGGGCGCCCCCAGCTTCGCGATCACCTGGGACTGCTTCAGGTCGAAGGTCCACGGCGACAGCGGCGGCAGTTGCCGGATGACGTCCATCAGGTTGCCCTGCACGTAGTCCCGGATGTTCGAGTAGCGGGTGCGGAAGTCGGGCAGCCGGTTCGTGACCGTCAGGTAGTGCCGGAACTTCGCATTGCACCAGTCGCAGTATCGTCCGTGGCTGCCGTAGCCGATGCGCGAGGTGGGGCCGCCGATGTTGTCCTGGCTGGTGGCGAAGCCCAGTAGCGGGCTGGTCAACAGGTCATGGTCGATGATGGCCGACCAGCGCGGCGCATTGTTGCAGGTGATGTAGGCATCCCAGCCGATGCGCTCCTTCCACCACGCAACGCTGGTGTTGTAGTCGGCACTGAGCGCACGGTCGCCCTTGTAGTCGCGGGCGATGCCATTGTCCCACAGCAGCTTGCGGGCGCCCGGCTCCCAGAAGTGGATCGACTCCTGGTACTCATTGGAGCCGTAGACCTCATACCAGATGCCCCGGAACCGGAGCCAGTCGTTGGCGGTGTAGTCGGCGGAGCGATCGAGGTAGTCGATAAGCTGCCAGTGCTTGTCGATCCATCCGCCAGTGCGCTCGGGGCCGCCGCGCCCTTCGCCCCACCCGGCGTTGATCACGTGCGGCCACCAGCTCACCGGGTGCTCCACCGGTGCATTGAAGGCTCTCAGCTCAGCCCCATAGTCCGGCAGGCTGACGGTGACCTTCTCACCACTGGTCGGCAGGGGGACGGCACAGGCGGTTGAGCAGGCGAGCAGCCCTGCCAGGACGGCGAGCGCTAGCGAGAGCGCCCCTGAGCGCATCCCGCAGTGCGTATCGACTGAGTGGGTCGGCTCCGGCAACGGGCTCACCTCCGTAGTGTGTCGTTGGCGAAGGCCTCGGTGGTCGACGAGACGAATTGAGGAGCGGCCGCCGGGTGCGGCGCTGTGCGGATTGGCGGAGACATGTCGGCATTCGCCGCCTGCGCGGCCGGGGCCTGCCGTTGCCGCCACCCGCCTTGAACTCGTCTCACATCCCGAGGAGTGGAACACCATGGTGCAGTGTTGCCGCCTGATGTTGACGTGCCTCGCGCTGCTGTGCGCCCTGGCAGTGACTGGCGCAGCGCAGGACAAGTCCGCCTGGATCGATGCGAAGGATCTCGGCGCCTCGGGATCGCAGTTCTCGACGGCGGCCGTCACGACCGCCGAGTCGAACCAGGTCACGGTCAAGGATGCGGGGGATTTCAAGGTCGGGCAGGGCGTGATGGTGTCGCGCTGCAACATCCGCTACCAGGCCAAGCGGCTGTGGGGGCCCAAGAAGATCTATGAGTCAGCTCGCGCCCTGAAGGATGAGGTTGAGATGCGCGGCTATGACGGGGCCGCGGGGAGCTGGATCGTCTATGCGCTGGATGTGGCACCGGGGCCCACCCCGAGCTTCCGCTGGAGCGATGACATCGGGCGTACCTGGAAGCCGGGCGGGCCGCTCGATGACCAGTGGCATGCGCTCAGCGGGGGCACCGAGGTACGCTTTGCCCCGGGGAAGCTGGACTGGAAAGAGGGCTATGCGGTGACCTTCGCCGCGCGCGACCAACTGGTCAGTCGGATCGAGAAGATCGAGGGGAATGTCCTGACGCTGCGCGACAAGGCCAACCGCAGCGCCGACGATGCGGTCGTGCGCCACTGTGATGATGCCGCGCTGCAGCAGGCGATCGACCAGGCGATCAAGGACAAGAAGAGCGTGTTCGTGCCGCCGGGGTGGTATCGCCTCGCGCGGGGTGTGCGGATCGGCAACGCATCGACGCTGACCTTCGAGGGAGCCAGCCCGCAGGACGTCACCTTCGACATCAGCGAGGGCGAGGGCGCGTGCGTCTCGCTCAGCGGCGGCACCGAGGTGAATGTGCGCAACCTGACGATGGTGGGCAACACCGGCTTTGCCGACGCCGACATCGCGGGCTACTTCAACCTCGCCGGCGCCGGTGGGGTGTGGGGCTTCTACCTCAAGTCGTGCAACGCAATCAGCATCAGCAACACCGAACGGGTGCTGGTGGAGAACTGCCACGCGCGACGGATGTCGTGCGAGGCGTTCGTGTCGGGCAGCACCGGCCGAGGGTCGAAGCCGGGGCGCACCTACACCGTCGCCACCACCTACCTCCGCTGCTCGGCCATCGACTGCGGGCGCAATGGCTTCAATGACTGGAACTGCGGGCCGGAGAATACCAGTATCCTGCAGTGCCGCATCGTGGACGTGGGTGGGTGCTCGTGGGAGGGGGCCTCGCGCTTCGTGCGGTTCATCGGCAACTATGTGCGCAACGCGGGCACCATCGCCATGGGGAACCTGGGGCCACCCAATCACGATGACACCTTCCCGCAGCTCGGGGCCGGGCAGCACATCATCGCCGACAATGTCTTCGAGAGCGGCGGCGCCTATGGCGGGCGGCGCGGGAGCTGCGCCATCGTCACCAGCTCCGGCTCCACCCAGGTGATCGTCCGCAACAACCTCTTCGTCAACTTCAACTCCCCGGCGGTGTCCGCCAACGGCAATTGCGACACCCGCCACTTCGCCTCGGCCAACACCACCATCAGCGGCAATGTCATCGACCTGACCGTCGTCGGGACGGAGAAGCCGGTGAGTCGCTGTGGCATCGAGGTAAGCGCCAATGACACCATCGTCAGCGATAACCAGATCTACGTTCGCGGGGCACTCGACCCGACGGTGACCGGCATTCGGCTGCGCGAGCCGGCGCTCAATGCCATCGTGCACGACAACCTGATCCGCGACTGCGGCGCGGGGATCGTGACGGGACGGGCCCAGTCACGGGTGGGGGAAGTGATCGACAACCAGACCTTCCTGCTTCCGGCGTGGAGCGGCGTGCCGGTGGCGCGCGCTGGCACGCACGGCTACCGTGGCTGGCCGCTGGTGTGGCTCCAGGGAGGCAAGCCGGTGGGTACCTCCGTGATTGAGGGCTGCGACCCGGAGACGTTCCGCCTCAAGCTGAAGGAGGCGCGGGAGATGAAGGCCGGCGACGCCTTCGAGGTCTATCCGCCGTCCGGGGCCAACTGGGACATCCACCACAACACCATTACCGGCTGTCAGACACCGGTGGTGCTGGATAGCTATGGCGGTGCGACCAATCGGTTCCGCGGCAACACTGTGACGCGAGGGGCGGCAACTGGTGTCACGCAGGCGGTGCAGGTCAAGGGACGCTTCCAGCTCATCGGCAATCAGTTCGCGGGATTCGACGAGCCGGGGTCGGCGGTGCTGGGGCTCTTCCTCGACCGCTTCGGCCAGGCGCCTCGCAGCCTGTACTGTGACAACACCTTCGAGCGCTGCAATGCCATGGTCGCCGCCGAGCAGCAGCCGGTATGGGACGCGGCCATCAGGCAGGGGAACCTGAACCGGTAACGGCGACGG
>CAZIWQ010000410.1:0-6181 GCA_964542355.1 uncultured Armatimonadia bacterium | reverse complement strand
TGATCCTTCGTCGCTGCGGCTTCTGCGAAGCCGCATTCGCTCCTCAGGATGACGTGGGCCCGGAGACCCGGTTCGCGCGGCCGCAGACGGGCTGGCCAGGAGACAGCGGCGTCGAGACGCGCGACCTCTGCGGCGACCGCACGCGACCCGGATCTCGCCCTGCGGGATCCGGCCCCGCCTGAACGACGCTTCGCACGGGGGGGGCCGGCTTTCTCGCGGCCCTGCTTGTCAATGTGTTTATAAACAAAACAACACGAGGTGGTCACCATGACCCAGCCCCAACGCCCCACCCCGGACCCGACGCTCTCCCGCCCGGCCATCGCGCGTCGCACCGGCCTGTCCTACCGCGATGCCCTCTGGCCCGCCCTGCTGATCGTGATGATCGGCGGCTGGTTCTACCCGCTGCTGGGCCTGGCCGTGCCCCTGTGCTTCCTCGGGGCCCTCGTCGTCGCCCCGTTCGCCGGCCGCAAGTGGTGCGGCAAGGCGTGCCCGCGCGGTATGTTCTTCGACCGCGTGCTCGCCCGGTTCAGCCCCTCCCGCCCCATCCCGGCCTGGGCGCGCCACACGGCGACGCGCATCGCCGTCCTGGTGGTGCTGATGTCGCTCCTGACGCTCCGTCTCACGACCGTCTGGGGCGACTGGGCGGCGGTGGGCGGGGTGTTCGTCATCATGCTGACGGTGACGACGATCTTCGGGGTCGCAGTGGGGCTGTTCACCCACCAGCGCGTGTGGTGCACGGTGTGTCCGGCGGGGACCCTGGCCGGCTGGATCGGCGCGCGCCGGGGGCCGCGTCCGGCGCTCGACACCAGCAAGTGCACCGATTGCTCGGCCTGCGCCCGTCGCTGCCCGATGAACCTCCAGCCCACTGCCATCGCCCGTTCGGTCGGACGCACTCACCTTGACTGCACAAGCTGCGGCACGTGTGCCGCCACCTGCCGGCTCGGCGCCCTGGAGCTGACCGCTGTCACGACGCCGACGGCAACCCCACCCGCCGCTGAGGAGGAACCCGTAGCATGAAGCACACGCTGACCGTTGAGATCGCGTTCGGACTGACCCTCGGACTGGCCGCCCTGGCCGGAGCCACCCCGTGGTTCACCCAGGACCCGCGCACACTCCCGGAGGGGGGCTGGCGCGCGGAGGAGCACGTGCTGTACTCACACATCGATCATGCCCTGTCGGATGGTAAGGACGCGCCACTGGCGGGGGGGGTTACCGAGGCCAGCGCGCTGACCTTCCACACCCGCGTGCGCTATGGCGTCAGTGACAACCTCACGCTGTTTGCTGACATGCCCTATGTGACCAAGCGTGTGCACGGCCCCGGCGGGGCCACCCAGGAAAACTCCGGGTGGGGCGACGTCGCGCTGCTGGCGAAGTACAAGTACGCCGAGGTCAAGTCGGCCGGGCGTCGCCGAGCCGTGGCCGTCCTGTACAAGAGCGATACCGGCCACACGCGCGGGCTGACCGGTCTGCTCGCCACGGGCACCGGCCAGGACAGCCTTGGTCTGCTCCACCTGTGGGAGTGGCGCTCAGCCGGCACCACGTGGTACGCCAACGCCGGTTACGTGTGGGCGGACGAGCGCACCGATACGCAGCGCAATCCCGGGGACCAGCTTGTCTTCAACCTCGCGGGGGAACGCAAGCAGAAGACCGGCCCGTGGTCGTTTGTCGGGGAGCTGAACGGGCAGTATGAGGGCAACGCCACCCAGAACGGGGCCTGGTTGCCCGGTACCGGGGCGACGCTCCTGTCGGTAGCGCCCGGAGTCCAGCACACGAGGAAGAGCGCTCACGGGGTGACGACCACCTGGGAGGCCGGCGTGCAGCTACCGTTTCTGCGGCATGGCGACCTACCGGCAGTCCCGGACTACACCGTCTACGCGGGGGTCTACACGATGTTCTGACGCCCGCTACAGCCCCAGCCGGGTGCGGTGGGTTGTGATGACGTGCTCCAGGGCTTCATCAACCCGCGCAAGCTGGGTGGGGTGCAGCTCGGGGGCGATGTCGTCAAGCGCCCGCGGAGCCTCCCCCTCCAACGCAAGCAGCGTGTTCTCGATGCACGGAGGCAGCCATACGAGGTTGTAGCCCCCCTCGAGGGCCACCACCAGCCGCCCCGCGCAGTGCCGGTCGGCAACGCCCACTAACGCCGCGGTCAGCGCATGATAGCTGGCTGCCGTGAACCTCAGGTGGGCCAGCGGATCGGCATGGTGCGTGTCGTAGCCCGCGGAGACAACCAGCAACTGGGGTCGGAACTCATCCAGGGCCGGCACCACCAGCCGCTCGCACAGGGCGGCACAGTGGCTGTCGCCGGCGCCCTGCAGGAGCGGGACATTGATGGTGTAGCCTGCCCCCGCCTCCACCCCCACCTCGTCCAGCGTGCCGGTGCCCGGGTACAGCGGGGTCTCGTGCAGCGAGAGGTACAAGACATCCCGGCGATGATAGAACAGGTCCTGCGTCCCGTTGCCGTGGTGGACGTCGAAGTCGACGATCGCGACACGCTCGAGCCCGCGGCGCAGGGCCGCCTCCGCGGCGAGAGCGGCGTTGTTGAGGAAGCAGAAGCCCATCGCCCTGGCTGCGCCGGCATGGTGCCCCGGCGGCCTCACCAGGCACAGCGACCGCGTCGGCGCATCACTGAGCGCCCCCGCCACGGCGGCGAGCACTCCCCCGACCGCCAACAGCGCCACGGCATACGTATCAGCCGTTGCGTAGGTATCGGTCGTCAGCCAGTCGCCCCCCGCACGACTGATCTCCGCCAGGCTCTCGATGTACTCCTGCTCGTGAAGCCATGCTACCTGCTCCACGCGTGCCGGCGTGAAGGCCACCGCCTCCAGCCGCGGCAGCCACCCGGTGTGCTCGAGGTGAGCCATCACTGCTTCCAGCCGCTGCCGATTCTCCGGGTGCCATGGCTCCCCATGGGTCAGGAACAGCTCGTCGTAGATGATGCCGGTCATGGATCTCGTCCTTCACACTTCCCCCGACAGTAGGCTGCGCAGCCCGCAGTATACCACACCGGTCCGCGCGTCAAACCGGTCCGCATGACCACGCGCCCCGCTCACGCGCCCACCCGGGCGTTGGTGTCCTGCCGAGGCGGTTACCCGGGGCCCCGCGCGGTCCGTGGGGCCCCTTCAGGGGCAAACGGCGCGCCTGACACCCCATGGCTAAGCTGGGGCGAGGGCCGTTCCGGACCCACTGCTTCATCACTAACTGGGTGTTATTGCTCCGCTAAGGATGAAACGGTGGGGCTCAGGAAC
Source organism: uncultured Armatimonadia bacterium (assembly GCA_964542355.1). Taxonomy (GTDB): domain Bacteria; phylum Armatimonadota; class Zipacnadia; order Zipacnadales; family JABUFB01; genus CAZIWQ01. Next base: position 2,936 of record CAZIWQ010000410.1, on the reverse strand, counting down.
GCGCAGCTCGCCGCGAAGCGGCATGCCGTTCAGCCCCGACGGGGCGACATACTTTAGCCACGGGCGTGAGCCCGTGGACCGAGCGCTAACCGTCTCATTTCCCTCTCTCTCCCCTCGCCCGCGTCGCGGGAACCGCGACGCGGGCGAGGGGAGAGAGAGAAACAAAGGAACACGGGGCCGCCAACCACGGGCTCACGCCCGTGGCTAAAGTATGGCGCCCCTTTCAGGGGCTCTACGACCAACGGCCCAACCCGAGAGCCGAAGGTCGGTAGCTGCGTGGGGGCCACGACCCCCAGATTCATGCTTACCAAGGCACTAACCGCCTGGCGCCAGCTTCAGGTTGTCGAGATAGAACACGGTCTGCTTCGTCGCCAGGCTGATGAAGCCCAGCCACTCGAGTCGGCGCAGGCTGTTCGGGCCCATCGCCAGCCCGGCGAAGCTCTGTGGCTCGCGCCCCGGCACGCTGACTGTCAGGTCATAGACTCCCGTCGCCTGCTTCCCCAGGAGGCACGTGAACTCCAGGTGGATCCACTGCCCGTGCGGCACGCTCACCAGTGGCTTGCCGTTGGCCGTGAGGGTCCCATCCGCCTCGATGCGGACGGAGGGCCCGACCCGGTATGGGTTCGCCGTATCTCGCCATTCGTGCCAGAAGATGGCGGCGGGCTCCACCCGCACGTCGTAGCTCAATCGCGCCGTACCCTTCACCACGTGCGGCCGATAGTACATGTGGGGCTGCCACTCGCGGGCGAGCCCCGGAGCATCGGTGAACTTGAGGCTGTGCTTGCCGCTGGCCGCCGTCTCGTCGGTAACGCGGATGGCGGCCCCGTTCTCCTCTCCCGAGATTGTCGCACGCGGGGCCCGCTCGCCGACCGCCGTGTCCTCGAAGTCCTCCGCCAGCTCCCGAACGGGCGCCTGCGGGGTCACGACGACGGGGGCCCGCCGGATGAGCCGGGGGGCGTTCACCCACTCCGGCTCGCCATATAGGCCGATACGGCTGGCGTCGATGGGGACAAAGCCCAGCTTGAGCGCCGGCGAGTCGGGCTTCAGGGTGAAGTCACGCGCCGCGGCGTCGACAAACCCCGGGTCGGCGACCTGCGAGTGCACATCGCGGCCGAGCCCCTGCCACTCGGACAGTTCCATGCCGGCGAACTCCGGCTCCGGCTCCGTCAGGTCCCAGTACAGGTTGTGGTCCAGCGTGTAGTGGCCATTGCCCCAGTTGCCGCCGAGGGGCTGGCCCGTCTCGCTGAGGACGATGTTGCGCGCGAAGTCGAACGAGCTGTGCTCCTCCTCGCGCGAGCGGATGATGCTGGCCTCGCGGGCGAACGCGAAGATGTTGTTGTGCACCGTGTTCTCGCGCCCGTAGTGCTGGTGGAAGCCACCGCTCTTGGTGTCGGAGACGATGTTGCTCTCCAGCACCATCTCCGAGCTGCCCTCATCGGTATACAGCCCCCAGCCGCCATAGCTGTAGGAGTAGATGTCGTGGATGCGGTTGTAGCGCTCGACGGTGCCCGGAGAGATGCCCAGGGAGTAGATGCCCCCCATGTCGCTGAGCACGCCCTTGCCGATGTCGTGGATGTGGTTGTACTCAAACACATTGTGGTTGGCGCTCGAGGCGGCATAGCCCCAACTCCAGCCGACGGAGCAGCCGGAGTAGTAGAAGTCGCAGATCTCGTTGTGTGAGATCGTGTTGTAGCTGCTCCTGCCGACCCAGACCCCAATCCCCGCCTGGAATACGTGGCCGCCATCGTGGATGAAGTTGTTGTCGACGGTGTTGTGCTCGGAGCGGCGCTCAACCTCCGTGTGCAGCGTAGTCTCACCGACGCGCACCCCGCCCCCTCCCAGGTCGTGGATCTGGCAGTGGAACACCCGATTGTGCTGGCAGCCTTCCCCGAGGATCAGGCCGTACTCGCCAACGTGCGCGATCTCGCAGCCCTCGAGGCCAAAGTGGCGTGCGCCGGTGGCAACGACGGCGGCGCTCAGGTGAACCGCGGCCTGCCCGTCCGCGGACTTGGTGCGGTCGTGGACCCAGTCGGAGTGCTGGAACGAGAGCCCCCGCACGACGAGATGGTTGACAGGCATGCCGAGACCGGTGTCGCCCGCGATGGTCACGAGGTGCTGCAGCCGCGGGGCCACCACCTGCGCCTGCGCCATGTCCTCACCCGCCAGCGGCCAGTAGTACAAGCGGCCTGTCTTGCGGTCCAGGTACCACTCGCCCGGGGCATCGAGTGCCTCGCGGCAGTTCTCGACATAGTAGCGCGCATTGGCCTCCCAGTACCCCACCGGCCAGCCGCTCGGCGCCGTGAAGCGCACCGTGCGGGCGGCCTCGTCCAGCTTGTCGATCCAGTGGACGGAGGCGGTCCAGGCGTGGTAGAGGATGATGTTGACGTCCTCCAGGCCCTCCCACGACTTCAGGTCACCCTCGCGGTACTGGAAGCCGATCTTGGTTGCGGGGTCGCTGCGGGCCCTGGTGCGATCGCTCAGCGGCGTCAGGGTCCCGGCGATGCGCAGATAGCCCTCATTGGGGGTGCGGGCGCGCGTGCGCCGCTGCCCGTTCACGAAGAGCTGGTGGAAATACCACTGTCCCTGCTTCACTGCGGGGACCTCGGCCACCCACAGGCTGCCCTCGCCCCGCTGCCAGCCGGTGATGGGGTGCCCGCCGCTGAACACCGGGGTCTCGCCGGGATAGGCCCCGTAGACGGTGGGGCCGTCTTCTGTCCCGGAGTCGGCGGGGGTGAAGGCGAGGGGGGTATCGAGCTGGTAGACGCCGCCGCGCACGAGCACGGTCAGGGCGCGCTTCGGCTCGGCGGCACGGGCCTGGCGCAGGGCAGCCTGGGCGCGGGGGAGGCTGGCGAAGGGGCCGTCGGTGCCGGCCTGGTTGGGCGCGGCGAGACTGCCGGACCATGTGTCGGAGCCATTCGGGGCGACGTAGAAGTCGG
>CAZIWQ010000409.1:3597-6181 GCA_964542355.1 uncultured Armatimonadia bacterium | reverse complement strand
CGCTTCGCGCCGGCGTCCGCCAAGCCTCTCCGGGACGGAGAGGGGACGGGGGTGACGCAGACATGCCGTTTGCCGTCTGTAGGGCGCGGGCCTGTACCGCGCCGCTGTTGCCGTCCCGGGCCGTTCCTGGGACCGCGACCGTCCCGGTCGCAGCCGTGCGCCGTGCGTCGTTCGCCGTTCTGTAGGGCGCGGGCCTGTACCGCGCCGCCGTTCGTCGTTGGCCGTCGCTGTTGTAGGGCGCGGGCCTGTACCGCGCCGCCGTTCGCCGTGGCCGTGTGCCGTTCCGTCGCCGTGGTAGGAGCGGTCCCCTGACCGCGAGCCGTTCGTCGTTGTCGTGCCGTAGGCAGGCTCGACAGCCTGCCCCACACACCGGCACGGCAACGACCGGGGGGCACTGCGACTCAGCACACGCACGGCTGGCAGAGCTTGCCGATCACCCGCTTCAGCAGATCCGCTTCCTCATGCAGCTTCGTCTTCCACTCGTGCTTCTCGGTCTTGACGATCTCCTCACGCAACTCCGCCAGGTAGACCTCCAGTGCGTGGTGTACGGCCTCTAGCTCCCGCAACTCCAGTTCCACTTCCATCGCCAGTCACCACCCCGTCACCAGGAATGCCGAGCAGTCTCGGCGCACATCTCAGGTTGAGGATACCCCGATTCCGGGGGCCGTATGCGTCTGGCGGAGCGGCCACGACATGCGCGAACGGCAGGGGTGTGGGGTGTCGCACGTAGGGTGTGGGAACGGCACGATGAACGGCAGGTGTGTGAGGCGTTCCTGAGACCCGAACATGCGGGGAGGATGCCCGGGGTAGCCGGCGTACACTATCAGGGAGAGGCAGGGGTTGACCCGCATGAGGTGCTACCGAGCTACTGTCAAGGACGAGCTATGCCAGGTCACGGTAGGTCGTCCGTGACGGGGCCCTCGTCGCTACCGACGACGGAAGACGGCTGGTGGTCGCGACGCCGCGCGCCGTTGATCCCGCTTTGCGGGATCCCTCAACCGCGGGCTTCAGCCCGTGGAGTCCGGCGCCAACCAGGAATGCGCCCGCGAGGGCGCAAACAGCGAGGCGGCCCGACGAACCCGATGGAGGCACCGGCGTGAGATACGCCTACCCGGAGTACACCGCCCGCATCACACCCGAGATGATGGCGGCGGTCCGTACCACTGCAGTGCGGCTGCTGGACGAAGTCGGCTTTGCGGTCGAGAATGAGCGCTTCCTCGGTCATCTCCGCAACCGGCCCGGGCTGCGCTTCTGCGGCCCCCGCGTGCACTTCGACCCGGGGCTTGCGAACGAGTACCTGGACCGCTATGTCGAGTCGCTCCGTCATTCCCTGCTCGGGCGGCACACGGCCGTGGCGGCGACCCAGGGCGAGGCGCTCGCCCTCGGCGGGTGCGATGCCGGCGCTGCGCACGATGAGTGGACCCTCGCCATCGCCGGCTACTCGATGTCCATCCTGGACCCACACACCGACGAGGTGCGCCCGGCTACCAGGCAGGACCTGCGCGACTGCCTCAAGCTGGCACGGTCGTTCGGTGTCGGCGGGATGTATCCCCTGATGCCGCAGGACCTACCGCCGCTCCTGCGCACTCTGGCCTGCTTCCGCATCTGTTGGGAAGGCGCTGACAACATCGAGCCCTATGACTATCAGCAGTCCGAGCAGGTGCCGTTCCTCTACGCCATGCACCGCGTCATGGGCAAGCCGATGGACATCACCTTCACGGTGCCGACCGCCCTCACGCTGGACCCGAAGGACCTGGACATCTTCCTGTGGGCACACCCGCACTGGAAGGAGCACCGCGACTTCCGCTGGAGCATCCTGGACTACGGCATGGTCGGGATCATGAAGCCGTGCAGCGCGCTGGGCTGCGCGACGATGCAGCTTTGCGAGTCGCTGGCGGTGCACATGCTGCTCAACCTCTTTGATGAAACGATCGAGGCCCCCCTCGTCATGACGACGGGGCAGCCCACCGACCTGCGCCATGCCTGCTGGGCCTTCGGCTCCCCGCGCCGGCACGTGTTCTCCTATCTCAACTCCTGGCTGGCTCCCGCGCTGTGTGGGTTGGCCCCTGACGAGTACGTCGAGACCGGCGTGTTGCTTGCGACCAGCTCCCCGGCGGTGGACGAGCAGGCGGCGCTGGAGAAGATGGCGGCGGGGCTACTGGGGGCGCTGCACGGAGCACGGCACTTCGGGTATGCGGGTGTGCTCTGCGTGGACGATATCTTCAGCCCGACGCAGTTCGTGATTGATGTCGAGATGGTTGCCTATCTGCGCGAGTTGGTCGAGGCTTTCGACCCGCACCCCGACCTGACCGACATGACCGGGCTGTACGAGGAATGCCGGGACGTCGGTCTGGGCCGGGACACCTTCCTGTCGCACCCCAACACGCTGCGCCGCTTGCGCAATGTCATCCCTTCGTCGGACCGCATCGTGCGCGAGAAGCTGCCGTCGTGGCTGGCGCACCGCCGGACGCTGAAGGACCGGGCGCGGGACGAGGCCCTGGAGCGCATCGCGGCCTGCCCCGAGTTCGAGCTGGAGGAGGAGAAGCGGGAGGGGCTGGCGCGGATCTACGCCGATGCCGAGAGG
>CAZIWQ010000409.1:1170-3587 GCA_964542355.1 uncultured Armatimonadia bacterium | reverse complement strand
GTCCTGTCCCCGGGGTTCCCGGTATTGGGAGGTGCGCGTTCCCGCAACTGCGAACCAGCCCTCAGATGGGCGCCTGGCTGGCCCACCCGGCAACCAACGCCGCTTGCGACGGCTAATCCCGATCCCCCCCGAGATGAGCATGATGCTGCGACACAAAGCCGCTTCCAGTCTGCCCCTGCTGCTCGCCCTCGCCGGCGCCGCGCTGAGCACCCCCGTGGCCGCGCAGATCACCGCTGTCACTGCGGGCGCCGCGGACCTGGCGACACCACTCGATTCGACCGAGAAGGCACCTCTCGCCTACGGCCTGGGCTTCCCCTTCCAGGTGGCGCCGACCCAGGCGGCGATCTTCTGCAACGTCCGCGTCGAGGGAGTTGACCAATGGGACTTCGAGAACGGGACCGATGTCATCATCTTCGATGACCTCGCTGCCATCAGCGCCAAGAACGCCGTCGCGATCTCGCGCAATGAGCACCCGACCGGTGCCGACGGGAAGCCGCGCATTGTGCTCAAGTTCCCGATGATCGGCGGCTTCGTCCCGCTGGGAGCGCGGCGAGCGGACGGCACCGCCCACCCTCACGCCGGCACCGGCTTCGGCCTGTGTCAGGCCCTCGAGTTCCCCGCCGATGGGCAGGGGCACTTCAGTTGGGAGACCAAGTTCAGCCACCGCTGCGAGGTGCACCAGTTCACCTACGATGGCAAGCGCTTCGGGGCCGTGCGCACGGCGTCCGGTCTCGAACCGAGCCACCCGACGGTGGGTGGCTGGCAGATCTCGGCACCCGGCATCACGAACGCCGTCCCTGACGGTGATGACCTGCTCCTGGCGGTCGCCGCCGGCGACGATGCCGGGCAAGTGAGCGGCGTGGTTCGCTGGGCGTGCCAGGGAGCCACCTGGCGACCGGTGGCCTTCTCACCCGTCACCCCGCCCGGCACGGGATGGTCCGAGCCGAGCCTGGTCCGCGACCGCGATGGGGGGCTACTGTTCTCGGCGAGGGGTTCGGGCGGCGACCGGCTGAGCCAGGTCCAGGTCTGGCGCAAGCACGGCGAGGGCCCGCAGTGGCGGCTGGTGGTCAGCACTCCCGACGTCCGCGTCTGGCACAAGCAGGCGGAGGGCCCGGAGTGGGGCCTGGCGCTCAGCGTACCGAATGCCCACAACCCCGGGCCACTCTCGATCGGCTGCGCCGCGGACGCAACTCCCTACATCGCGGCCAATCAACCCGGCAGCGGACGGCAGACGATGTGCCTGTGGCCGCTGAACGCCGGCCGCATGGACCTCGAGCGGCCGCTGACGGTCCGCGCCGCCCGCGAGGCGTTCGGCCCGGCCCCCGCGGGTGGCGCCTGGATGGTCGACCATCCGTCGGGTGCCGTGCTACGACTGGCTGACGGCCGGTGGCACGGCGTGATTGCCTACAGGGTCCTCGGCAACGCCGAACACAGGGGCGCTCCCCCGGCCGCGCAGAGCGGGTGCTATGTCGAGGAGGTCCTCTCCTCCGGGCCGGTCGTCCCGCCATGGCGGTTCGAGTGAACCCTACCCAAACTGCACCACGTACCCCTTGGTGATCTCCGACCCGAACATCGCCAGCAGCAGCCACATGAGGCCGCCGGCCATCAAGTCGCCGATCGCCAGCCCCAGGAAGAACGGCATCAGGCGATGGTAGAGCTGCGCCCCACCGAGGCGGTCGATGATGAGCTTCAGCAGCCACGTCACCAGGAAGGGGCCCCACACGCAGTAGCCGTAGTTCAGGGCCATCGCATAGCCCAGCGGGTGGAGCGGGAAGCGCAGCCACACGCGCCGCGCCAACACCAGCAGGGAAGTGACCACGGCGCCGCCCACCATCCCCCCAACCTGGGGCAGGTTCGGCTTCCCCGGGCTGCGGAGGGCCTCGGTGACCACGTTCCACTGGCCCATCGCGCTGCTGACGGTGTACCCGCCACCGGCCACGCCCCCGTGCAGGACGTTGGCCCCCTCCTTGTAGTACGAGCTCAGGGTCACCACGTAGCCGCCGCCCATGCCCACCACAAAGGCCACAAGCATGAGCCAGGGGACGGCCCGCCGGGCAAGGCCCGTCTCCTCGGCCAGGCGGTTGTTCTCGGTCACGGTGCCGATGAGGGAGGGGAAGTAGCCATGGCTGATCCAGCCGAACATGGTGAGCATGACCAGGTTGCTGGCATTCGTCCCGTGGATCAAACCCCGGGTGCCCACCACGGCCATCGGGGATTCCAGATGCTGGATGAAGGGGAAGACCCACATGGAGGCCATGCCGGCTTCGGCCCGGATGCGGGCATAGACGACGGCCCAGCTCACCACGAGGAAGAAGAAGGTCGCCCCCAGCCACAGGTCCATGCCCATCTGCCCGGCCCACCACACCAGCACCCCGAAGCACGCCAGCGTCCCCCAGACGGCAACGGGATAGGAGATA
>CAZIWQ010000409.1:0-1160 GCA_964542355.1 uncultured Armatimonadia bacterium | reverse complement strand
CCTCCCGGTCCGCGCCCGGCGTCTTCCCGATGGCCCCGCGCCAGACCCGCCGGAGGTGCTCCCGGCCCACCCAGAGCAGCGAGAGGAAGACGATGGTGTAGGCGCCGGTGCCCTGCTGGGAAACGAAGGGGAAGCCGGCCATGCCCTGATAGCCCAGGATGTCAGCCCCCATGCGCACGGCCGACTGGGCCACGAAGAATACCCACCCCGAGAGCAGCACGTCGACGGCGACGAAGTAGCTGAAGCCGATCATCTGCGGCCGGTGCATGAACACGAGCCCGCGAAAGGCCGTCCACGGGCGCTCGGTGAAGATGCGCCCCACCGGGTAGCGATCCATCAGGGCCATGATGGCCGGGTTGTACAGGTGCGCCACGTTCAGGGCATGGTGGAGGAAGACCAGGGCAATCGCGATCCAGGTCAGCGGGTTGCGGAACAGGCCCCGCACTTCGCTGTGGCTGCCGGCGCCCCCCGTGACGCTCAGGGGCAAGAGCAGCAGCGGGAAGCGCAAGTGCTCGTAGTCGGCCCACTGCTTGTGCAGCATGGTGACCAGCCCCAGGCCGCAGGCGAAGATCAGCCCCGACAGGGCCGTCCAGCCCAGCAGAGGCAGGGCCCACGCCCGCCAGGGGACCTTGCCATCCTCGGTACCCTCGAACATCGTGCGCACAACTTCCGGGTCCTGCGGGGCTACCCAGTGGGGGAAGTACTCGGCCGCCACCTCCGTCAGGCCATTCTGGGGGCTGCCCAGATAGATCGGAGCCGTGGGCCACGGCAGCAGCATCTCGATGATCCCGAAGGTGGTCGCGGGAACCGTCAGCACCAGGAACAGGTAGATGACTGTCAGCTCCCGGGAGTCCAGCGGGCGCAGGCGCAGCTTGAGCCACAGCCCGGCGGACACGGACAGCAGGAACAGGAACACCACCGCGGGCACCGGCGGGACGCTGAGCAGGTAGACGAAGGCGTAGGGGTTCCACGGCGACTGCATCAGGCTGGCCTGGTGGATCCACAGGATGCCCACCAGGGAAAGCAGGATGCCGATCGCGATGGCGCGAGGTGTCATGGTTACCCTTCCATGCCTGTGCGTGTTCGCCAGGGGTCCGGCCGAGAAGGCCACCTCCGGCCGGCCCCCGAGGCGTAGCGGCCGGCTGAGTGCCCTCCAGAGC
>CAZIWQ010000408.1:0-6182 GCA_964542355.1 uncultured Armatimonadia bacterium | reverse complement strand
TGGGCGAAGGAACTCGCCGACTATGAAGGCCTCCAGGTGGAGGTGCGGTACTCACCGGCCGACTGCCGGCAGGTCATGGTGTACTGGGAGAACGCGGCCCCGATTGAGGCGAGTCTCCACGGCGCGATGTTCGTTGACCCCACGGACACCAGCTTCCGCAAGCGGGATGAAGTGCGCAAAGCTGAAGCCGCCCGGAAGCGGCGACTGAAGGAAATCACCGCCGAAGTGACCCCGCCTGAGGCCGCCGACCTCACCAAGCGCCTTGCGCCGATCGCGGCGCAGACGGACGCCGTCCTGTCGCCAGTCGGCGAGCGGCGCGCCACCGTCAGCCCGGACCTGGCCGGCATGTCCGACGACGAACTCAAGGGCATGATGGACATCCAGGTCGCCGGCATGCCGGTGTATAGGCGCAAGGACTTCCCCGAGCATCTGCGGGACTTCTATGATTCCCTCTGGGATGAGATACGCTCCCGACGGCCGGTTGCACCGGCGTCCACCGGCACAGCGGAAGATGAAGGCGACCTCGACATCTACTTCCGCTCCGCCGCCGCTGGAGGTGTCCGCTAGTGCCTCCCGCCCCGCCTCTGGCCTGGCCTGTCGAGCCCTACCGGCGCGCCCTGGACGCCATCGGCGCCCTGCGCACGCTCGCGCGTGAGGAGCGCCGCCTGGGGGTCCTCGTCGGCGCGCCGGGCTCGGGCAAGACGTTCGCCGTTCGCGAATTCTGCCGGTCGGTCCCGGAGGCGCACTTCTGCACCGTTCCTCCCCGCCAAGTGCTCACCGTCAGGAGTCTCCTGGCCGCCATTGCCGAGGGCACCGGCCTCCCCAGCGCCTACGGCATGCCGCCGGGCAGGCACTTCGATGAACTGTGCCAGGTGCTAAGGACATTCCCCGTGTTCCTGTTCATCGATGAAGCGGACCGCCTCACTCAGGGGAACGTCGACCTGATTCGCTCTCGCGTGAGCCCTGGTGTCTCGTGGGCTGCCCCAAGCTTGATACTGTCATCGCTCGCGTCCCGGCGGCGGCGAGTCGCGTTGCATTGCATCACGCCATTGCGCCGGTAACGGTGCAGGACGTGGTCGGTGTCATCGGCCACGACGCTCCCTTCGCCCGGGAGCATAACCTGCGCACGTGGGACGCCAACGTTCTGGAGGTCGCGGTCGGCGAGACTCGGGGCAACCTCCGGCAGCTTCAGGTCCTGCTGGCACAGCTTGAGCTCCTTGAGCAAGGCGGCACGCCGCTCAAGGGCCGGTCCGAGACCTATCAGGGGGCCGTCATCCGCAAGGTCGCGACGGAGTTCCTCTATCGCGTCGCCTGACCCGCATTCTGCGGGCCTGTGAGCGCCTGGAAACGCCGCGAGGCCTGTCAGGGGTACCCGAACGCTATGCAAACGCCGTGTTCCGCACGCAGACGCAAGCAGGGGGCATTCCCGACCGCCGTTCGGGACGCCCGAATCGGTGCCGGCGAGGCCTTCGGCTATCGGGCCTACGGGAAACGACGGGCCGCCGCCCTCCGCGGCAAGCTGAACGGCCGCTCCCTCGACGCCAGGCTGCGCGACTCGATTGCCGAGAAGTGGCCGGGCGCGTCGAACACGGAACGCTATTGGTTGCTTACGGGCGCGCGCCGCGGGTACCGCCGCGCCGCTCAGCTCTGTCGCCCTCGTATGTAGGGCGCTATCCAGGCGCGGGAAAGCTTGGAAAGGGACGGTGTCCTATGGATCACCGCAGCGCCGATTGCCCCTACATCAGTCCGGATCACGGCCCGCAGGAACGCTTCCGGCGGGTGATGCAATTCCGACCGACGGAGCACGTCTGGCTGTCAGACCCCGACGCCGCGCGGCGCGTGGTCGCCAAGCACCGCGCCGACACCCGTCCAGCCGCGGAGCGCGTGGCGCTGGCCTCTGAGAAGCTCGCCGAAGCCGAGCGGGAGCGGAAGGAACTTGGGGAGAAGATCCTCGCCCTCCGCAAGCAGGCCGCTGAGGCGGAGGCGAACATTCGCCTTGGCACGGAGCCGGAGGCCAACGCCAAGCGCCTGCAGGAGGCCCGCGACGACCCGGACGGCAACACTCGCGAGCAGCGCCAGCACCTCGCCGGCATCATCACGGCTCTCAAAGCGACGGAGGTGGAGGCCCTCAGGGAGTATGGCATCCTGTGCCTGGCGCGCGCAGAGGCCGAGCATAACGTCGACGTGCTGGAGTTGACCGCGATGCAGGCCCAGCTCGACGAGCTGGTGGCCGACTTCCGGCGACGGGCAGACGCGATGCACCGGGCCTACCAGACCATCATGCACAACTCCGCGTACCGGCAGAGAGTGCAAACAGGCAACGCGGCGGACCTGCGTAGCATCCTGCTGGCTCCGGCGCTTCAGGAGGCATCCGGCGATGAAGGCTAGCGGCATCGGGTTCGCGACTGACCTGCAGACCTACGCCACGGCCCCCCCGGAGTGGGTGCACATATTCCCCACCGGGCAGTGGAAGCGCCCGGACGACAAGGCGTGGGAGATCACCGAGCAGACCCTCCGTGACTTCAAAGCCAACTTCGAGGCCCGGGCTATCGACCAGGACGTTCCTCTCGACACAAACCACACCAGCGGTCCGGCGCCCGGCTGGATTCGGGAGCTCAAGATCGAGCCGAACGGCCTGTGGGCGCGCGTGGAGTGGACGCCGTACGGGCAGACCCTCGTAGAGACGAAACAGTACCGCTATGTCTCGCCGGAGTGGTACTGGGAGTTCACGCGACCGCGCGACGGCGCGGTCTTCCAGAACGTCTTGACCTGCCTTGCACTCACCAACAGGCCCTTCTTTGAGGAGCTGACTCCCATGACGGCCTCACAGCACACGATTGTCGGGGTTCAGGATGCACCGCGCGGAACGCCCCTGACGTACTCGGATGCGAATCAGCAGGTCGCCGACCTGGCGAAGGCGTCATGCGACCCGGCCGCCGGGGCCGACGGCTACATGAAGGCCGTGCGCACGGTCCTGCAGGAACGGCCCGACCTCGCGCAGGCATGCGGTTATGGCCCCCGGCCCGGTCCCGAACGTGTCACCCCGCGCCCAGGCCTCACGCCCGAGCAGGCGAGTGCCGAGATTGACCGCATGGCGAGTGCTGCCGCCGGCCCCAACGCGGACTCGAACAGCTACATGGCCGCCGTCAGGGCCGTCTGCGAGGAACACCCCGACCTGCTCGCGGCCTATGAACACAGGTGAGAACCCGGGCGCGGTGGGGCTTCCCGCCGCGCCCGGCCATCCGCCCAATTCTGCATCAGTGAGGTGAACGGACACCAATGCTCGCGCCCTTCAGAGGGAACCGCAATCAGCGCTACCTCCGGCTGTTGGGAACCATCATCATTGAGGACCTCGACGTCGGCGCAACCACTGAGGTCCTCTATCAGGCATATGGCACCGAGTACCAGACCTTCGACGGCCAAGTGGGGACCGTCGCTGAGGGCGTTGCCCTCACGACCTGGACAAGCCCTGCCATTAGCCCGCCCACAGAGGGCTTCCACATCACCCTGCGCGCACAGGGACCTTCGGGCTTCTGGTACGCGGTCACGCACACCCACGACTCCTATGGGTACAACGACCGGTGCGAATGGGCGTGGGAGGTCCGTGGCGTGCTCGGAAGCGCCGCCTCGCAGGAGAACCCGATACTCACGAGAAGTGACAGCTACGCGAGCGGAGCGGCCGACCTCGTCAGGTTGCGCACTTGCCCGCAGGGAATGGACGGCGTCCTGCTCGCCCTGGCACAGGCTGTCGGAGGGGACTGGGAGCACCACGCGGTCCTTCGCTTCAGTGGTAGCGCCCTGACACAATGGGCGGACCTGAGCGGCTATGCTGCGACACCCTCTGACTTCGCGGTATGGCAGGACAGGGTTGTCTGCGCCTGCGGCAGTGACCTGGTGTTCCTGGACATCGCGACGGGGGAGGAAGTCTTCGTCCAGCCTCCCCTGGAGGGCATGACGGAGTGGGCCGCGGTCGAGCCCCTCGGGGACGACCTCATGTTGACGGCCACCACCGACCAGTTCAACACCCAGCTCGTGCGACTCACCCCGGCGTACCAGTCTCAATCGGTCGGCGTGACTCCCGCGGCGCAGGTCATGTGCGACTCCGGGGCGGGCTTGATCCTTGGGTGCATGGGGGGGAGCATACGGCAGTATGCGGACGGGGACTTGAGTGTGTTGCTGGAGACGGGCGCGGGCGACTTCAGCCGGGTTGCCCGTTGTGGCACGCTCACCCTCGTCGGCGCGCAGGGCAAGTGCTACTCCTCGCAGCCCGCGTGGCACCTTGACTATGAGTTCCCCGGCCTGAGCTGGCTTCGCGGCTTCGCATACGCGAAGGGGACGGTCTTCGGCGGGGGCGACGGTTCTCCCGCCCTGTGGTACCGCCAGAGGGACGGCGCATGGGCGGTTCACTCAAGCCTCGACTGCACCGGCCTGCGCGACATGCTGGCGAGTGGGAACGTGCTCTACGTGGGCACAAGCCATGCCACGAACGCTCCGCTCTATCGCCTGCAGTAGCCGCTACACCCGCCGTGGGAGGGGGGGGGGCGTTCGGTATCCAGCCCGTCAGAACAGCAAAAGCGCGGTGAGCCGCCTCAGAAGCTGTCTCACCGCGCTACACCACCGCCCCCGAGGGGGCAGTTAGGAGTAGACGTATGATACCCGAAACGGCCGTCCTGTCAAACACCGATGGCACAAAGGAGGGCACAAGCGCCGCCCCACCGAAAGCCATCATGCCGGAGGTTGACCTTCGCTTCACCGCCGCGCAGGACCTCCGCGACTGCCAGTTCTCTGCCGTGGCGCTGGACGACAAACATGGGCGTGTCGGGGTCTGCCTCCCCGGCAACGTGCCCGTCGGTATCCTCCAGAACACCCCGAATGTGGGGGAGGATGCTTGCGTCCGGGCGTCAGGCGTAACGGCGGTCCGCACCGTTCCGTTCCAGGTTCCGCCAATCCAGAAGGGGGACTTCATTGCGGTCGAGCACATGGGGGCCGTCGCCGCGACTCCCAGCCGGGGAGTATGGTGCGTCGGCCTGGCCCTAGAAGACGCCGACGAGACTACCGGTCAGGTCGTGTCCCTCGTGCTACTCCGTGCGCCCTTGTCGAGGCGAACGGAACCCCCCGACGTCGAGGCACCGATCCCAGACCGGGTCGGAGAACCTGCTCCGCCCATGATGATTGCGTCGCTTCCCGCGGGGGAGGACCTGCGCGGCGCGCAGTTCCGCGCGGTGACCGTGGACGGTGCCTCGGGGGCCGTCCGGCTGTGCGGGAAGCGCGACATTCCCGCGGGCATCCTGCAGAACCGGCCCGACGTAGGCGAGCCGGCCCAGGTCTGCGTGGTCGGGAGCACGACCGTCGCCGTCGAGCACGACGTCCAGCCCGGCGAACTACTCCGCGTCACCGACGCCGGCCTGTTGGTTCCGGGGCACCTTCAGGACCGCAACCTGCTGGCGATCACGCGCGAAGGACTGTACTGCGAGGAGGGTGGTCCGGTGTCGGCCGTCATTCCGCGCACATTCTACGACGCGGCGATCCCGGCCTATGATGTCCGCATGCACGCTCGTATCGAGTGCCCGCGGTGCGGCTATGGGAAGGCCCAGGCGCTGGACAGGAGCACTCGGGGACGCCTCACTTTGTGACCTGGCCCCGCCCGACCAGGTCGGCCGGCAGGAGGTCGCGACGAGCACTCCTCTCCCAGTGACTCGTCCGCTCAGACCAAGCGGCCTCCTGCCGGTTCTCTGGCCCGCTGGCACCGTCTCAGAAGCGCCCTGGACACCGCCCGACAGCCGCCTGAGAAGCGCCCTGGACACCGCCCGACAGCCGCCTGAGAAGCGCCCTGGACACCGCCCGACAGCCGCCTGAGAAGCGCCCTGCGCACCGCCCGACAGCCGCCTGGGAAACGCCCTACGCACCGCCCCGTTCACAGTTCTGTAACGCTGGTTCTTGCCGAAACTCCCCCAGAACAATGTGGCACGCGGATTCTCGCAGCTACCGCGAGGACACAGAGGTTTCCAGCTCCTTTCCACGAATATCCACTACCGAACCCCTGCGCTACACCGTTCGCGGCCACTTATCTTGGCACGGCGCCCGGCAAACGGCCACTTATCGTGGGAACTGACAAGGGCTTGTCGCGCCTGTGAAATGCCAAAATAACCTGCCACGAACGGACTCGTGGCAGGTTATCGTGG
>CAZIWQ010000407.1:0-6187 GCA_964542355.1 uncultured Armatimonadia bacterium | reverse complement strand
GCGAAAGCCGCAATCATCATGACGAGCGTCGAGCGCGGCAGGTGGAAGTTGGTCAGGATCGCGTCGACGACCCGGAAGCGGTAGCCCGGGTAGATGAACAGCTCGGTCGGGCCGGCCCCCTCGCTGACCGTCCCGTCAGCGGTGGCTCGGCTCTCCAGCGTGCGCACCGCGGTCGTGCCGACAGCCACAATGCGCCCCCCGGCAGCCCGTGCCCGGGCGATCGCGCACACCGCATCCATACCGACCTCGCACCATTCCGGGTGCATGCGATGCTGCTCCACCGTGGCGGCAGTCACCGGCTGGAAGGTGCCGAGGCCCACGTGCAGGGTGACGAGCGCCAGCCCGACACCCCGGCTCCGCAAGGCGTCCAGCGTCGGCGTATCGAAATGCAGCCCCGCCGTCGGCGCCGCGACAGCCCCGGGATGGGCGGCATACACCGTCTGGTAGCGCGTGCGATCGTCCGCCCGCGGCTGTGGCCGCTTGATGTAGGGAGGCAGGGGTGTCCGGCCGAGACGGTCGAGCAGCGAGGACAGCTCGCCGGCATGGGACAGGTGGACGGTACGCAGCCCGCCGGCGCCGGCCGCGGCGATGTGGATCATCAACTCACCGTCACCGACGATGACGTCTGCGCCCGGACGCAGGCGAGCGCCCGGACGCACCAGCGCTTCCCATACATCCGGTGCGAGCTCGCGCACCAGCAAGACCTCGGCACGCCCCCCACTGGGCCGCTGCCCCAGCAAGCGGGCCGCCAGTACGCGGGTATCGTTGAGCACGACACAGTCGTTCGGGCGCAGATAGTCCATGAGGTCGCTGAACTGCCGGTCTCGCAGGTCGGCCGCTCCCTCACGTGGCAGCACGAGCATGCGCGAGTCGGCCCGTCGCGGCAGCGGCTCCTGGGCGATCAGCTCGGCCGGCAGCTCATAGTCGAACAGGCTCACATCCATCCGGCGCTACGGCGGCTCCTCGGGGCCCCGTCAGGGGGCCGCATACCCGCACGCGGTCGCGCGCAGGGCGGGTGTCTCGGCGATGGCCTCCCGCGCAGCGTCATCGGCGCGCGCAGAGGCCTCCCCGGTGCGAGTGACGAACAGTGTAGTCGATTCCGGCCCCCGTTGGAAGGTGCCGCCGCACGGCGGACGGGAGGGCAGGGGGCGCCGGCCCGGGAACACCCTGCGGGGGGGCAGGTGTTGTACGAAGTGTGCCACCGGCTACCCGCCGCGGCAGTGTTGCCGCGGGTGCGCGGATGCCGTGGCGCGAACCTGGAGACCAGAGAAAGGCCAACCGGACCATGACGATCACAGACTGCGCCGGCACGCCCCCGTCACCCGCGGATCGCCACCAAGGCGGGGCCGTAATGTTACCTGCATGGCTGCCTCGGCGATGCCGGAGCCTGTCCGGTCGCGGCCGGGCGCATCGCTCTGTGCTGTGGTTGGCGGGCGTCGGCCTGGTTGTGGTGTGCTATGCTGCCGGCTGTCAGCGCCCCTCACCCGCCGGGCAGGCGGCAGCCCCCGCAGCCAAGGCTGAGCAACAGGGCGATCAGCAAGGCAAACCGAAGCCGCCCCCGCCGAAGAAGCCGGGCACGGTGGCGGAGGCGACCAAGGCGGCCCAGAGTTCGGACCCCTCAGAGTCCATGCAAGCGGTGACGACCCTCGGCCAGTTCCTCGGGGATGAGGACAAGACACTGGCGACCGAGGCCGGCAAGATCCTCGTCGATCTGGCGAAGACGAACCGCAACCCCGGGCTCCGCACCGCCGCGATTGCGTCCCTGTCGACCCGGGCCGACGAGTTCTCCACCACTCTCATCGCGCTCGCGGACGACCCCGACGCGTCCGTGCGTGACGCAGCCATCGGCGCCCTGGCGCGGTGCTCGCGGGGTACGCCGGCGCAGGCCAAGCTCGAGGCCCTGGTCAAGAGCCCGGTGCCCGCGATCCAGAGCGCGGCAGTACGCGCGTTGACGGCGCTGCGTGAGGGCGCCGGCGCTAACGAGATCGTGGCCCTGGTGGGACAGCTCGGCGACCCCGAGGGGGATTCCTCCGCGCAGGCCGCGATCGCGCTGAAGATCAAGGGGGCCCCGGCGCTCCCGTTCCTGGAGAAGGCGATCCGCACCAGCAAGGACGCCCGCCAGCGCCACGCCGCGACGATGTGCGTAGCGCTCATCTGTGCCGGTACCAACCCCTACCAGCAGCGCTTCGGCGCGACCGTCAAGGCCACGAAGAAGACGGCGACCAAGCCCTCCCCCTCCAACCTCAAGGGGCTGCCGATCCTGGAATACGCGCTCAATGATCCCGACGCGATGACGCGCGAGGTGGCGGCCCAGGGGCTCGGGTACCTGGGTGACCCCCGTGCCGCCGTCCTGCTGGGCAAGGCGCTCTCCGACCCGGACACCCATGTCCGGCGGCGGGCGGCCTCCGCACTGATCACTACTCCGAGCAAGTCCGTGCAGGCCCAGCTTACCCAGACGGCCCTCCATGACGCCGACCAGACCGTGCGTGGCTTTGCCGTCGAGGCGCTCGGCTGGATTGGCGACGCGAGTATGGCCCATGCCCTCGTCCAGGCGGCCAAGGACCCCTCCGCCGAGGTCCGACGGAGGGCGGCCATGCAGCTTGGCCGCACGAGAGATCCCGCGACACTGCAGGCCCTGGTCAGTCTCTTCAAGGATCCGGACGAAGATGTGCGCTGGGCATCCGTCCAGGCGGTCGCCGGGATGAGGGACAGAGCCGCCACCCAGTACCTCGTCGCCGCCCTCGACGATCCTGTCCCGCAGGTCTCCAATGCCGCCGAGGCCGGGTTGCAGAAGCTAGGGATTCCCAAGCAGAAGCTCCCCGGCGCGGACTAGCACAACCGTGCTTCGCCCGCCTACAGCCGCCACGGCTTGCGCTTGCGGAACGGGGTCGCGAAGCCGCGCGTGAGCTTCCCCGTCTGCTCGAGGTGGACCATACAGGCGCGCAGGCATCCGCGTCCGCCGCACAACGCGGAGTTGTAGCCCGCGCTGGACCCGTAGTAGCGCCGGAGGATGCCCTGCACCTGCAGGACCTCCTCAGGCGTCAGCTCCTTCTCCCCGCGCATGATGAGGTCGCCGTCCGGCAGCTCGGCGAACGCATCCGGTGGCAGGAACGGGTTGGTCTCGGCGACGCTGCCCATGTAGCCGTGGAAGCATTGCCACTCCGCCAGCCGCCCCCATTCCAGCTCCCGCCCCGCCACCGTCACCGTCACCGTGTCCTGCGCACTGATCGCGCTGACCGGGCACTCGTGCGCGCACAGGAGACACCGGTCGCACAGCCCGCCCTCAAACAGGGGGTCGGGCTCGAGCGGTGCATCGGTCAGCACGAAGGCGAACCGCTGGCGCGGGCCAAACTCCGGCGTGAGGAACATCTTGCTGTAGCCGATCTCCCCCAGGCCACAGATGAAGGCGGCAATGCGGAAGTGGAACATCACATCGGGGGCGGGGCGGCCCGGTGCGACCGGCCGCGAGAAACGAATGCGCCGCCCCGCATCCGCCGACTCATCATAGCTGCCCGACACATCGGAGGAGGCCATCCGGCCCCCGGTGTTGCGGAATACCGCCCCCTCGTAACCGTGATCCTCCAGGAAGCAGGACAGCTCGTGCAGCACCGTGGGCGCATAGACCTCGTTGATGTTGGCGTAGCCCATCGCCGGGTACTGATAGAAGTGGGTACCTTCCTCGATCCCCCGGAGGTACCCGCGCGGGATGCGGAAGGCCAGCCCAATGAGCGCGCGGGCCTCGGGGAAGATATGGCGCGGGTCCATCTCAGGGGGCGCGCCCTCGAACCGATCCATCGAGCCGATGCCGACCAGGTCGGCCCCGCAGTGTCGTGCGAAGTCCTTGACTTGTGCTGCGTCGAGCATGTGTCGTGACCTCCGGTAAGCTGCACTGGCTGCGTCTGCGAGCGACACGCGGCTCGCCGTCCGCGCTAGTCCGGCGCGACGACCATCAGGTCGCCGGTAGTGGTGGCGAGGGCGACGACGGGACGATCGCCTGCAGCAAGGCCGGCGGCGGCGGCCAGCGGAGCGCCCGTGAGCCGCATCCCGCTGGCGGGCGTGCCCGTGCGCGCGTCAAACAGATACACCCCGCCGTCGCGACAGCCCACCAGGACGCGGGTACCGTCCACCTCCGCGAGCCGCGTCAGTGTGCTGATCTCACTTCCCAGGTCGCGGTGCCACAAGGCCGTGCCAGCCTGGTCGATGGCATACAGGTTGAAGCTCTTCGAGGCGGCGATGATCTCGTCGCGCCCGTCACCGTTGATGTCCATGGCCACGACGCCAATGACCTCGTCGCCGGTGTTGAACAGCCAGCGGAGCTTGCCGTCCGGGTTGACGGCGTGGACGTTGCCATCGGCGCCGGCGAAGATGACGGCGCGCTTGCCGCCCGGGTCGAGCGCGGCGGTGGTCGTGGCGTTGGCATGCGGCCCCGTCCCCGTGGAGTAGCCGAACAACTGCTTGCCGTTGGGCCGGATCACATGCCACCAGTAGTACTCAGTGCCGGCCACGACCTCCTCCTTGCCATCGCCATCGACGTCGCCGGCGGCGCCGCAGGTCGAGCCGTGGACGCTCTCGTAGTGCCAGAGCTCCTTGCCGGCCTCATCAAGCGCATAGAAGCGCCAGTTGTCGGCCCCGATGATCGCGGTCTCCTTGCCGGCCCCGCCGAGATCGGCGCCGAAGGCAACACGGACGTGCCCGGCCCGCTTGTAGAGCGGGACATTGAAGGTCCACAGCTTCTGCCCCGCGCCGGAGATCGCTGTGGCCGTCGCCCCCATGCTGCCGGCGATGACCGTGGGTTGCCCGGCCTGCTGGAACCACACCGCCGTCACCGCGTTGACCGCCCCCCCGGTATCGGCTTCCCACAGCTTCTTGCCGGCGGCATCGAAGGCCGAGACCTTCCCGTTCGTTGACCCGGCGATGACCTCGTCGGTGCCATCGTCGTTGATGTCTTCCATGCACAGAGTAGTGAAGGTGTGGACGGGGGCAGAGCGGGACTTGAGGGTGGCATAGTCCAGCTCCAGGCCGGGCCGGTTCCCCCAGATCTCGAGCTCGGAAAGGTAGATCGCCGTGCCGGGCCGGGGCACCAGTCGCAGCCGGAGGGCGCGGGCCTTCACCTTGGCCAGCGGGAACTCGTAGAGCTGGGGACCGTAGCCGGGGGCACCCCAGTTGCCGTGAGTCTCCGTGTCGGTGAAGTCGACAACCTGGCGGACATCGGCGGCGAAGCCGTCATTGGAGGCCTCGACCCCGAGCCGCGCCAACTGGAACAGCTTCTGCTTGCTCGACGAGGTGGCGAACCACTCCCGCAGTGCCAGCTTGCTCACGTCATACTCGTTGTCAAGCTGCACCGTGATCGTGACGGGCTGGTCGTCGGCCCACATGCAGCCCCCGTCGGTGGTCAGGAGCTGGCCGTCGACGATGTTGCGCAGCCGGTTCTCGCCGGGCCGGCCGCTGAACACGTTGGCCGGCAGCGGATCGGGAGTGGCGCTGAGCTTCAGGCCGGTGTCCACCGCCTCGAACGCCCCCGGGTTCCCACTGAGCAGGTAGGTGTCCATCTTCTCCCGGTAGCTCCAGAGGGTACGCAGCTCACGGGGGACGACGACGCCCGCGGCTGCCGTCTTCGCGGGCGGCGGTGCCGCGGCGGTCATCGCCCGCAGGGCGCCGCCAATCTCGGCGACGGGCAGGGCCAGATCGGGGAACTCACGTGGCTGGGCGGCGCGTTGCTCCCCGGCCCGGGTGCCGGCGGGCTCAACGACGAGGCCCTTGCCCTGCTCCAGGTCGATCTCCACGTCGGCCTTCTTCGGGAAGCTGACGTCCCCGGCCAGGCCCGCGAACTGCGAGGCGCCGACCAGGCACAATCGTGTCGGGGTCACGACGCCGAGCTGGGCCTTGACCCGGATCCCCGCGGCGCCCCCGAGGTCCTGCTGCGGCCCGCCCACGCCACACAACAGTGGCTCGTCCAGGCCACCGACCGCCACGCGGTTCTCCCCCAGGCGCGCCAACCGCGCCGTGCACGGCTGCGTCCCCGAAGCCTGGAGCAGTGAGAACAGGGTCACCTGCTCGCCTGCCTTCAGCTTGCAGTCGCGCACCGCCTTGAACACTCGCACCACCGGCTCCTTGATGTAGGGGTACGCGGACCAGTT
The DNA here is from genome assembly GCA_964542355.1 of uncultured Armatimonadia bacterium. Taxonomy (GTDB): domain Bacteria; phylum Armatimonadota; class Zipacnadia; order Zipacnadales; family JABUFB01; genus CAZIWQ01. Next base: position 50 of record CAZIWQ010000407.1, on the reverse strand, counting down.
CTTGCCATACGCCGCGTCATCGTCGAGGATCAGGCGGCAGTCGGGGGTGG
>CAZIWQ010000406.1:0-6188 GCA_964542355.1 uncultured Armatimonadia bacterium | reverse complement strand
CCCTCGTGGCCGCGAAAGCCCCAGAAAGTCGGTGGCAGCACGACGCCGCCGGTCTGGGCCGCAGCCTGCAGGCAATGGGCATAGGCATGCATCGCGTCAAAGCCCGTCGGGAGGTGGAAGCCGTGGTACTCCAGCGAACCGATCGGGAAGTAGACCAGTGAGGCAGCCTCGCGCGCCGCAGCCAGCTCGTGCGGCAGCATCTCCTCGTACTTGAACTTGCGCATGTCACTACTCCTGAGCCCGGTGTGTCGCCCTGCTGCGGGGGCTTCGCCACAGCGCGGCCGGGTCCCTCCGTCGTGGGGGAGGAGGGCGTTTGCGGGTGGGCGGGAACATGCGCGAGGGGGGCAGGGCAAACGGCAACGGCATGTCGGCCCCTCTCCGTTCCGGAGAGGGGAGAGAGACAACGACTCACGGCGGCGCGCCAGGCGTCCCGGCACCCACCTCATGACCCCCCCTCGCCGGAACGGAGAGGGGGTTGGGGGGTGAGGTCGGTACGGCGAACGACGACCCTTCTCCCGCTTCGCGGGCTCAGGGCGATCCCGCAAGCGGGATCGCGGCGGCGCGGTACAGGCCCGCGCCCTACAACGGCCAGCGGCATGGCCACGATGGCAGCAGATAATGGAGGGACTCCTGTGAGAGCGATCGAGGCAACACCCAGCGGCTGGCGCCTGCGCGCCGGCGACCTCGAGATCGGCATTGACGGCCAGACCGGGTGCCTGGCAGGGCTGACCATCCAGCGGGCGGAGCCTTGCCTCTGGACTGTGCACGCCGGCGACGTGACGGTGCGCGATGATCGTCTCGAGCGCACCTTCGGTAAGGCGGAGCTTGTGCGCGTCACCTTCGAGCCGGGCGACGACCGGCTCGCGATCCGCAAGGAGTTCCGCGGCGCACCGTGGGTGCTGGAGGAGGTCTACCGCCTGGAGGACGATGCGCTGGCCTGGGAGGCCACGGTAACGCTGAACGCCGGCGACTACCGGTCGTGCGCCGTGGCCTGGCACGTTCCCTGGCCCCAGCCGAACTACCCGGTGTCGTTCTGGGCCGCGCAGGAGGGCATGCCCTCGGCCCCGCACCGCCACGCCGGCATCGCGCTGGAATACGGCGAGGTGACCAGCGGCATCCTCATCCCGGCGCTCTCGTGCTACCTCGCCACGGCTGACGCGGGCCTCCTGCTGGCCATGCCGTTCGACTTCCGCACGCCCCGCTTCCGCTTTGTCAGCGGCTATCGCGACCCCGACCTGCAGGCGGAGTTCGACTGGATGGCGCTGGCGCCGGGTCGGCCGGCCCGCACCAGCCTGCTGCTGCGGGGCACTGAGGGGGACTGGCGGCCGGCCCTGGGCTGGCTCTACCGGCGGTTCACCGAGTACTTCGAGCCGCGCTCGAGCCTCATCCACCGCTTGTGGGGCGGACACGTCTCCGGTGGCTGCAACGTGTCGGCGGAGGACGCTCAGAAGATGGCGCGGCTGGGCATGAAGTGGCACGAGATCCACGTGCACTTCCCCGCCTACGGCAACTACCATCCGGAAGGGGTGGCGAGCTGGCGGAGCGGGCACTCCCGCGAGGACGACACCCAGATCAGTGTCGAGATGATCCGTCGCACCATCGCTAACCTGCACGCCAGTGGCATCGCCGCGCTGCCGTACCTCCAGGTCTCGGGCGATGGCGACACGGAGTTGCTCGACCCGGCCATGGCGAGCTGCCGCATCCGCAACATGCACGGCGAGACGTGGAGCGCGTGGCCGGGGACCCTGATGCTGAACTCCGATCCCTCGCTCCCCTTCGGCCGAGACATCGATCGCCAGATCGAGGGCATGGTCGCGCGCTATCCGGAGATGGACGGCGTCTTCCTGGACCAGGCCTGCTACAACTTCCTCGACACGGCCCACGACGACGGCATCACCGCCGTCAACAACCGCCCTGCCTCCATGACCGGGTTCAACTACTTCCCGCATCTCGAGCGCCTGTCGGGACTGCTACATCCGGAGCAGGCCATCATCGCCAACGGACCGTTTGGGGTCGGCATCCTCAAGTACCTCGACGGGTTCATGGCGGAGGGCTCCGCGTGGCTGTGTGATCATCTGCAGTATTACGGCATCGGCCGCAAGCCCCTGTTCTTCCTGATGTACGCGTACGACGACGAGCATGTGGAGCTCATGTTCCAGAAGGCGTTGCTATACGGGGCGGGCTTCGCGAGCTACCCGGCCGCGATGCCCTCGAAAGACCTCTACGATGCGTACCTCCCGGTGCTGGAGCGCTTGTACCGGCGGCGGTGGGTGTTCGATCCCGCGCCGCTGCAGCTCCCGCCGAGCTTCGAGGGGCAGATCTACCGTGGTGAGACCGGCTCGCTCCTGGTGAGCCTCGTCGGGGCGATGCGCCGGTTGCCCGGGCGGTCGCTCCCTGACGTGTCGGTGCAGGTGACCACGGGGGACATTGCCGAGGTGAAGCAGGCGGTGCTCCATCGGCCGGGACACGGCGCGGAACCCCTCGCGCTGGGTCGCGAGACCCGAGGGGTGCAGTTCGCGCCGCCCGCCGACCTGGTGGCGGGCGTGGTTGAGCTCCAGTTCTGAGCGCAAGCCCCGTCACGCAGATGACGCAGGCCCTGCCGCCATCCGGCGGGAGGGCCGCTCTGTCTGTGGAGGCGGAATTGCCGTGCCAGCAGGGACCGGCGACCCGGTGCCGAATAAGTACGCTGCTATCGCGCCCAATCCTGAAGGGAGGTCAGTGTCATGAGTCGTCGTGGCTTTACCCTGATTGAGCTGTTGGTCGTGATCGCCATCATCGCGATCCTGGCAGCGATCCTCTTCCCCGTCTTTGCCAGAGCGCGCGAGAAGGCCCGGCAGTCAAGCTGCAGTAGCAACATGAAGCAGATCACCCTCGGCATCCTCCAATACTGTCAGGACTACGATGAGCGCCTGTTCTACCACTGCGGCATGCCCCGGCCCGGCAACAAAGACGACGGGTTCCCCGAGCACTGCTGGCCGTACTGCATCATGCCGTACATCAAGAACACTCAGGTGTTCATCTGCCCCTCCTACACCGGCACGTTCCCTGACTCCATCGGCCTGAACTTCCGCGGCGTGGACAGCAAGAAGCTGGGCGAGTTTGGCAAGCCGTCGGAGACGATGCTGATCATGGACTCGACTTCGGTCGTCTACTGCCCTCCCGGCCAGACCGGCAGTTGCTGCACCGCCAACAACGGGATGGGGCGATGGCGCGACAGCCACAACGAGGGGATGAACGTGGGGTGGGTGGATGGGCACGTCAAGTGGGTCAAGAAGGTTGACGCTGCCAGCCGACGGGACTCGTGGTTCCTGGGGAACTAGACTAGAGGCCGGGGGTATGGATCATGTCTCGCTACGTGCTCGTGATCGCTGTGGTCGCCGCACTTGGCGTCGCCACCGTGCAGCTTGCCGGCTGCGGGAGCTCGTCCTCGGGGGGAACCGGGGGCGACGGCGGACGCGGGGGCGTAGCCGCGACCGTGACCGTTGTGAGGTTCCCCGGCCCGATGGTTCCCATCCCCGGTGCCACGGTGACCGTCGAGTTCTGGATGGCCTTCCCGACGGCGGTGCGGCAGGTACGGACACAGGCCACCTACACGCAGGTGACCGACTCGCAGGGCGTGGCGGCCTTCCCGAGTCTGCCGGAAGGACTGTACCGGGTGAACGTAGTGGCCCAGGGGTACGCGCCGCATCCCTGGAGCTCCGGGCTGATGAACGGTGGCATGGGGGTCAAGGCAGGGGGCGTGACCGACTGGTCCTTCGTCATGCAGGGGATCACCCCCGTCACGCTGAGCATGTCGGTGACGGACGCGGGCGGTAACGCCCAGTTCTTCAATTACTGGCTCCAGGATGTGTTCACGGCGCAGGAGTGGTCGGGACAGGGCGCGGGTGTGCAGGCCAGGGTACCGGGTCTCCCGGAGAGCAACTACGACATGACCGTGAAGTGCGGTCCCTGTGAGTTCAAGGCTAACGATGCGCCGCTCTCAGCCCCGAAGGGGGGTGGGGATGTCATCGCCGACATGCAACTGCCGGCGCAGGCGATCATCGACGAAGCGTTCACCGTGGGCCAAGCGCGCTGGAAGCTCTTTCTGGTCAGCGTGACGTATCGCCCCACCGGGAATGAGCTCGACAATGTCGGCATCAACATCTGCGTATCGCACAGCACGATGGCGTCCGGCGAGATCTTCATCTACGCCCACGAGAAGCTGCCGGCGACCGGCGATCAGCCCGCGACGATCGAGCTGAACTGGCCGGTCGCCGGCCACATGGTGGCCAACTCCGTGGAGGGGCCGGAAGGGAAGGTGGTGGAGGTGCCCACCATCAGTATCACCACCTTCGTGTCGTCCTTCTCCGACGCCTTCAACAGCCAGACGGACGCGAGCGAGTCCACGATCAGGACCCCGGACCTGCCCACCGAGGTCGGGAAGGTGACACCATACAGTTGCACCTTCGGGCCGTTCACGTACCGCTTTGAGATCGTCAAGGTGAACTAGCCAGCGCCCGCGTCACGGCGCGGTGTCCTGCTCGACCCCACCATGCTGCCGCAAGAGGTCGACGATCTCGGTGTGACCATTCTGGGTTGCCCGGTCTAGCGGCGTCTGACCGTCGTTGTCCTTCGCGTTCCCATTCGCGCCTTTCTCCAGTAGCAGCTTCACGGTCTCGATGCCGCCCCCGATGGCCGCGGCGGCCTCGTGCAGCGGCGTTGCGCCATCCTTGTCCTTCGCGTTGGCGTCCGCACCCTTGTCGAGCAACAGCTTGACGAGCTCCGTGTTGCTCCCGATGTCCGCGGCCGCCTTGTGGAGCGCCGTCTGGCCGTCCTCGTCCTTCGTGTTCACGTCCACGCCCTTCTCCAGCAGGAGCTTCACGATCTCGGTTGCGCCCTCAGTGGCCGCCTTGCGCAGCGCCGTCTCGCCCCCCTCGTTCTTCGCGTCCGCGCCCCTGTCCAGCAGCAGCTTGACGGTCTCGGCTGCGCCCTGAGAGGCCGCCTGGTACAGCGGCGTGTGGCCGGCACTATCCCGCGCGTTCACGTCCGCGCCCCGGTCCAGCAGCAGCGTGACGGTGTCGGCGTGGCCCACTATGTCCGCGACCGCCTCGCCCAGCGGCGTCTCGCCGGACTCGTCTTTCGCGTTCACATCCGCGCCCCTGTCGAGCAAGAGCTTGACAATGTCGGTGTGACCCTCGGAGGCCGCCGTGTGCAGCGCCGTCTGGGCACCCGCGCTCTTCACGTCCACGCCCCGCTCCAGCAGCAGCGTGACGATGTCGCTGTGGCCCAGGGAGGCGGCCTCGCGCAGTGCCTCCTGGGCGCCCTCGCCCGTCACGTCCACGCCCCTGTCCAGCAACAGCTTGACGAGCTCGGTTGAGCCCGCGGAGGCGGCCTGGTCCAGCGCCGTCGCCCCGGCCTCACTGTTCACGTCCGCCCCATTCTCCAGCAGCAGTTTGAGGATGTCAGTGTGCCCGGACAAGGCGGCCTTCTGCAGGGGCGTCGCGCCGTACTTGCCCTTGGCGTTCACGTCAGCGCCTGCGAGCAGTAGCCACCTGACGGCCGTGGTGTTGTCGCGAGCGGAGGCCTCTACCAGACGTCCGTCACAGACGCTTCGTGCGATCACCCAGCGCAGGGGGGGGCCGACAAGCAGGAGGGCGATCAGGAGGAGGACGGCCTTGCCGGCTGAGGTTCCGGTCAGCATCCGGAACCGCTTTCGCCAGGTTTCGCGGGCCTGCGCTCGGCGCAGCTTGGCGCTGGCCAGCCTGGCGCGACGCAGGTCGGCGGAGGTCAGGATGGCGCCGTCCTGCCGGGCGCGAGCGCGGTCGACGTCGGTCAGGTTGGCACCACGCAGGTCGGCACCGCGCAGGTTGGCGCCCTCCAGGTCGGCGCCCTCCAAGTCAGCGCCTTGCAGGTTGGCGCGGTGCAGGTTGGCACCGTGCAGTCGGGCGCCGATCAGCCGGGCCCCCCCGAGCTTGGCGCCGATCAGGTAGGCGTCGGTCAGGTCGGCATTGGTGAGATGGGCGCCTTGCAGGTGGGCGTGGATCAGGTCGGCGTGGATCAGGTCGGCGCGGGCCAGCTTGGCGCCCTGCAGGTAGGCGCCACCCAGGTTGGCGTCGGCCAGGCCGGCGCCTTCCAGGTTGATGTCGCGTAGGTCGGCGCCATGCAGACAGGCGCCCTCCAGGTTGGCGCCTTGCAGATTGGTGCGCGGC
>CAZIWQ010000405.1:0-6190 GCA_964542355.1 uncultured Armatimonadia bacterium | reverse complement strand
CTACGCGGCGACCGCAGACGACGCGGTTCCCGCTCTGCGGGATCCGGCCCCTCCGCGGCGGCCTGCAGGGCCTATCCTGGCGCCTATGCCACGCCCCCCCCACCCAGTCGCTCATCCATAGAGCCTGTCGCGAAAGCCACGTCGCCTGGAGTGCGGTTCCACCTCTTCCCCCGGGAGAGGTCGCCCGAAGGGCGGGTGACGGCGCCAGTATCCACGACCACACCCGCCCTCACCCCAACCCTCTCCCGGTGGGAGAGGGAGTCCTGTCCCGTCGCCTCAGTAGTGGCTCTGGAGGGTACTCAGCCGGCCGCTACCCCTCGGGGGCCGGCCGGATGACAGTGGCCTTCTTGGCCGGACCCCTAGGTAAAATGCAGGTTTCGGCCCCAAAGAGATGTTTGCCCGCCCGTGGCTTGTGGGATACTACGAGTAAGCCTGAGCGAATCTTGAGCTTACAGGGCGATGGAAAGCTCCACAAATCACCCCTTGACTCTTGAGCTTTCCTTGAGTATACTCTGAGCTACAGGGTTCCCCTGGATCAGTCCAGGCAGCCAATGGTAGCGGCGTCGGGTCGCGCGAACGTTGAGCGGTAGGGGCGTCAGGTGTCTGATGAGGTCCCCCGGGTCGACGGTACTCGGCGCAGGCTCCCATACTACGCTCCAGCAGGAGCAGGAGGGCACTAAAATGACCGAGATGGTACGGACACTGTGGAGTGACGAGACCGGCTTGACGACCGTTGAGTACGCGCTGCTACTCGCGCTGTTGGTCGTAGCGGCAATCGGCGTGTGGACGGCCTTCGGTGGGAAGGTCCAGGCCGCAGTCGGGAGCAGCAGCACCGCCTTCGACACCGCCACGGCCACGAAGTAGCGGCCGCCGTTTCGCGGTAGCCTGGGGCTGCGGGGGCCCCAGGCCACCGCAGATGTCCCGGGTGCCACCTCTCCCGCAGCACCCACGATCCATTGTCGCGCCATGTCGTACAGGCAGACGAAAGAGGGAGCCGGCCGCGGGCGAGCACGGCGGCGCAGGGGTGAGTTGCACCCACCGGCTGAGTGCGGTAGACTATGACAGGGAGTGCGTCAGCGAGGTTGAGACCGACGGCGGGGGGGCCGTGACCCCGTGGCAGTCGCCGAGGGGCAGATGGCGCAGGCACCTAGACCGGGTCTTTCCGGGCCGCTCAACACACTGGAGCGGGCGTCGAGGAGAGCATTGTGATGCACAGCATATTCCGAGGGCTCTGGTCTGACGAGGAGGGCGCGGCGACCGTCGAGTATGCCCTCCTGCTGTGTGTGATCGCGATCGGCTGCATCGGTGCATGGACCGGGCTGCGGGATCGCCTCATCACGGCAATCGGTGCAGTCGAGAACTCGATCTCACCCTAGCCGAGGCTCGCGGCGCCGCGGACCGGACGGCCGCCGGGGGCCCCCATGGCCAGGGCGACCTCGGGGCCGGCCACCCGGTAAGTTCGCCAGCGACACCCTCGCCCATTACCGCTCCAGGCCCGGAACAGAGGAACACTCCGATGTCGTCGACCCCCCTCGCAACAATGACCATCGTGTCGGCGGCCCTGCTCACCGTTCTTGTCGCGATCGCCGTGTACACCGACGTGCGCTGGGGCAAGATCCACAACGCCCTGACGGCACCGTTCGCGGTGCTCGGGCTGGTTCTCAACAGTGTCGATCGCGGGCTGGCGGGGTTGACGCTCAGCCTGCTTGGTATCGCCGTGGGGCTGGGGGTGTTCCTGCTCAGTGCCGGGTTCGGTCGCATCCTGGGCGGCGGCGACATCAAGTTGTTGATGGCGATCGGGGCGCTGCAGGGCGCGCCGTTTGTGCTGTGGACGATCGTGTACATGGCGCTGGCCGGCGGGGTCCTCGCGGTGGGGATCGCCCTGTGGCGCAAGGATCTCATGGCCAGCCTCCGGCGCCTGGGCGCGGGCCTGTCGCTGCGAGCGTTTGCCCGGGTGCCGATTGACGTCGCCGACGCGAAGTCGACGGCCCGACTACCCTATGCAATTCCCATCGCCATCGGCAGCCTGGCGGCGCTGTACCTGCTCAGGCTGCACGGGGCGGCATGAGCGCGGAGGGGGTCACCGATGGGACGACAACAACACAGACCCAGAGCCGGCGCGAGCCCACAGCCACGGGGCGGCCGGGTGGGCACCGTCGCGGTGGAGTTTGCACTGATCGCGCCGCTGCTCATCATCCTGCTGTTCGGGATCATTGAGTTCGGCCTCGTCTTCAAGGACATTCTGATGATCCACCAGGCGGCCCGCGAGGGCGCCCATGCCGCGGCCGTCAGTGCGACGCCGAGCGAGATCACGACGCGCATCCTCGCCGCCGCGGGCACCCTCGACCCGACAGCCCTGGACGTCACGCTGGACTTCCGGACCTGCACCGCGGGTGTGTGGGGTGCATGGACGACGCTGGGAGAGACCGGGTCACCCGCGGTCAACAACGCCCCGCGGGGTGCGCAGTTGCGCGTCCGCCTGGACTATGCACACAGCCTGGTGACCGGGGCGTTGTTCGACTTTCTCGCCGACGATGTAGCGGGCACGACCGTCGCGCTGACCTCACAGGCCGTGATGCGGCGCGAGTGAGGACACGCGGAGGTGGCTGCGGGTTCCGCGGGGTTAGCCGAGCGCCGGGTGACTTGCCGGCGCCGTTGCCGCGGGTTACGGGAGGCCGTCGCGGGGCGGGCGGCGGCGGGGGGGGATCCGGCGGCGCCGCAGACGCCCGCAAGACTTCGCACCAAAGCTCTTGCCATGCGGCCCCATCTGTGTGTTATACTAACAGGAAGACGCCGCAGCAGCAGTGATCGCAGCTTACTAAGCAGCACGAGAAGGTGACCACACCATGCGCCTAACGCGACGCGTCGCGATTGGGGTTGCGTTGGTATGCGGCGGGCTGGCCGCCCTGCTTTCCTTCATTTACCTCCAGGACCTCAACCGCCAGCGCACCCCCAAGGCCCCGCCCGTCACGACGAAGGAAGTGGTCGTGGCGCGGGCCAACCTGCCCGCGAACACGATCCTCACGCGCGACATGCTCGCCGTCCGCAAGATGGAGTTGGCTCAGATCCCCAAGCTGGCGGTGACCGAGGCCGCAAGCATTGAGGGCTATGTTGCGGTCGAGCCCCTCACGGCGCTGCAGCCGATCGCCCGTAGTCAGGTGATGCCGCGGACCGCGGCGTTCGGCCTCGCCGGCATTGTGCCGCCGGGGATGCGGGCCGTGACGGTCGCCGTCGATCCGGTCACGGGTGTGGCGGGACTGCTGAAGGCGGGGGACCGGGTGGACGTGGTGGCCACGTTCGAGATCGGTGAGACGCTGGTGGCGCGCACGGTGCTGCAGGACATCGAGCTCCTGGCGCTGGGGGGGCAGACCACGGAGAGCACGGCCGCGGAGCAACAGCAGGCGGCGGCGGAGCAGGCGGCGGCGGAGAGTCAGGCGGCGAAGGCGGCCGCGAGCAAGGAGGGGGCCAAGGGCGCGGAGAAGGCGCCGGCCGCGGCGAAGGCCCCCGCGCAGCCCAAGGGCGAGAAGGCCAAGACGATCGAGTACCCGAACGCGACCCTGGCCGTTACACCCGAGGACGCGCAGAAGCTGCTGCTGGCGGGGAAGCGCGGTGAGTTGCAGCTCGCGTTGCGTCCGGTCGGGGAGCGGGAGTATGTGCCGGTGCCGGGCCATGACCTGGCCAGCGTGGTCGGGCCCGAGTACGCCCGGCTGACGAAGCCCAAGGAAGAGGCGAAAGCTGCGGCGGCGCCGGCACCGGCGCCGGCCGCCCAGCCGCCGTGGGCCGCGGCCTGGGCCGGGGGAGCCAAACCGGAGACGGCCAGACCAGCCAAGCCGGAGACCACCAAACCTGAGAAGAGAGTGCCGGAGGTTGAGGTCATTCGCGGACAGACCCGCGAACGCGTCGTCCCCTAACATCGCCCTTTCGATCGTCATCATAGCCTAGACGAAGCAACGATCGCACCCCTGGGGAGGAAGTCAATATGAAGCGCCGGCACCGGCAGCGGCCGTGTCTGGTCCTCGCCAAGCTCTCTCGAGCTCTCTTGGCGACCGCGGCTGTGTCTTGCCTGCTCAGCCTCTGGACCGAATCCTGTCTCGCCAGTCAGGTCCTCGTGCTCAAGAAGGACGACAGCAAGACGGTGAAGTTCCAGAAGATGAAGCGCGTCTGGGTTCAGGACCCGACCATCGTCGATGTTCTGGTGGCCGACTACCACGAGCTGCTCATCTACTCCAAGGCTGTCGGGCGGACCAAGCTCTACGTGTGGGATGCCGTCGGCCGCCACGAGTTCGCGGTCGAGGTGCGCAACCTCCCCACCGCCGAACAACTGTCACGGGAGCTCGCCAACGTCCTCGGGCGTGGCCTGCGCTACACCATCGTCGATGACATGACCATGCTGGTTGAGGGGCAGGTGGCCACGGACGCCGAGAAGGAGCGCGTGACCAAGGTCATTGAGGCCAAGAGCCAGGGGATCAAGGTCCTCGATCTTGTCACCGTGCCCCACGCCCGCCTGACCGCGGCCGAAGAGCACCGCCGCGCCTTCGAGAAGCTGTTTCCGCAGCAGTTCCGCTACTCCACCATCGACGAGCGCACCCTGGTCATCGAGGGCGAGCTGGGCACCGCGGCGGAGAAGCAGCGCATGGACAAGATCGTGGCGGCGGCCAAGGGGGTCGTCGTCGTCGACCTCGTCCGCTGCCTCGAGGGGGTCGCCACCCCGAACCAGCAGCGCATCGCCAGCATCCGCCAGGCGGTCGGCGAGGGCTACCAGTATCTCGTACTGGAGGACAGCATTCTGGTGCTCAGTGGCGAGGCCGCCACGGAAGCGGAGAAGCAGCGCATCGACAAGATCCTGGCTGCCGCCGCGGGCGAGCTCACCATCGTCAATGTGGTCCACGTCAAGACGGACGCGCGTCCCGTGGCCGTCCGCTACGCCGAGCTACTCAAGCCCGTGTTCGGCCCCCAGTACCGCTTCACTCCCGTGGGCGACAGCGCGCTGGTGGTGGAGGGGATCGCCCCCACGCCCGCCGAGGAGTCCCGGGTCAAGCGGATCGTCGAGCTCTTGGGCACTGAGCTGCGGACGGTCAACCTGGTCACCACCGGCCCCACCACGCCGGGCGAACGCGCCGTCGTCATGCTGCGTGAGGGGCTCGGCGACCGCTACCAGGTGCGCAACGTGACCGACGACGTGGTGCTGATCGACGGCACCGCCGCAACGGCCGCCGACAAGCAGCGGGTGGATACGCTCGTGGCTGCCGCGCCCGAGGGCGCCAAGGTCATCAACCTCGTCACCGTGCGCACGACCGGTGGCGAGGCGTGGGTGGCCACCCGGCTGCAGGAAGCGCTGCGGCCGGTCCTGGGCAACGACCTCACCTACCGCGCGCTCGACGAGAGCACGCTCCTGATCGAGGGGCAGGTGGCGACCGCCGGGGACCGTGACCGCGCGGAGAAGATCCTGCAGTCACTGGGTACCGGCGCCAAGCTGCTGAACCTGATCACCGTCCGCCCCGGACCGGACGCGATGGCCGAGTCGCCGGCCGCGAGGAAGGCGGCGAGCATCGCCCGCGTCATCGGGGACCGCTACACCTCCTCGGCGCTCGACGAGCACACCATCGTCGTCCAGGGCGTCGCCCCGGGGGAGGCGGAACAGGAGCGGCTGGCGACAGTGATGCGGCAGATCGCGGGCGACGTCGTGCTCGTCAACATGATCGTCCCGCACGAGGCCGTCGGCACCAGGAGTGCCGCCGAGCGGGCCATCGCCGGTCTGCGCCAGGTTGTCCCCGGCAACCTCAAGCTGGTCGCGATCGACGACCGCACCGTCCTGATCGAGGGCATCGTCCCCACCTCGATTGAGAAGGACCGGATGGACAAGATCGCGAACATGACATCACAGTCGAGCAAGGTCAATGTGCTGTCGCTGGTGTTGTCGGAGATGCAGTCGAAGACCCCGGCCGCGCGGCGGATCGAGGGCCTCAAGAAGATCCTCGGGGACCAGTACAACTACATTGTGTGGGATGATGAGACGGTTCTCGTCGACGGCAACGTGAAGAGCCAGGAGGAGCTGGAGCGGGTGCGCAAGATCCTGGAGGCGGCGAACAAGGACTGGAAGGTCGGCGACCTGGTTACCTACACCGCCGCCGCAACCACGGCCCCGACGCCGGGCGCCCCGGCAGTCGACCCGTCCGAGGCGGTGGTGGAG
>CAZIWQ010000404.1:0-6214 GCA_964542355.1 uncultured Armatimonadia bacterium | reverse complement strand
TGATGGTGCTGCAGGTGGAGGACGCCTCGGTGTTCACTTGGACCGTCACTGCGACCACGTATAACTGGCAGCGGCCGGGCGGCAGGTTCCGCCTGCTCACCGGTCCGCGTGCGCCGACGGGTGGCGACCCGACCTACAGCGGCGATGAGAACCGGGCCGTCGCCAGTGTGTACGCGAGCAGCGCCCGGCCGACACCCGCCGCACCAACCTACGACAGCTTCACCTCCAAGCTGACAATCGCCGTCGACGGCGAGTACTATGACCTGCATACCCTGGGGGCCCAGGCCGACGAGGAGACGCTTACGCCGGCGAACTACTGGACTGTCGCCCCCGCCGCGGGCAGCCGCGACGTCTACGCCGTCGGCAAGCTCCCGCTGGACGAGCCCGACGACCCTAACGCATCCGCAGAGTACCTCGAGGTCCAGCAGCGCTTCACCCTGATCCACGACGCGGTGCGGCTGGAGTACATCGTCACCAACAACAGCGCCGAGACGCACCAGATTGGCCTGCGCCAGCTCATCGATGCCTCGTTCGGCCAGTTCCAGCGGGATGGCGGCACGATCGTGCTCCCGAACGGGCAGCGTGTGGAGAGCGAGCGGGTCGTGCCGGATGCCGACCTGGCGACAGTACCGGACACCTGGGTGGCCTACGATAACCTCGATAGCCCCACCGTGATGCTGCGCGGGACCGTGGTGACCGACGACGTCAACGACGCGGGGACGGCCACCTACGCAGCGGGGCCGCCGGACCAGATCGGCTGGGGGATGTACCGCAGCATGGGTGCGGATGAGCAGTGGAACTTCACGCCCAACAGCGCGGTGGCGCTCGGCGGCGAGGACTGGGCCTACGCGGTGAAGTGGAACGAGGAGGACCTGGCGGCCGGCCGCTCGCGCCGCTATGTCACCTACTACGGCATGGGTGCGGCCTCCGTCAACTTCGACCCCCCGTACGCCCTCGCCGCCTACAGCCCGGTGAAGCTCCAGGTGCAAGCAGGCGACGACCCGGCAACGACTGCGGTGGAGCAATACTACCTGACCGATCTCAATGGCGACTCGCCCTTCACGCTCTCTGTCTACGCCGACAACTTCTACCCCTCCCCGCTGGTGGATGCCAGCGTGCGGATCAGCCTGCCCGACGGGCTGGTGCTGGACCCGCCCACGCAGTCACTGAGCATGTCATTGGGGACCGTCGCGCGCAACGAGCTGAAGCGCGTATCGTGGAAGGTGCGCGCGACCGCGGCACGTCCCGGCGTTCTGACGGTGACATTTACCGGCCCCAACGGCAAGACGGTGCAGCGCACCATCGAGATCCCCGTTATCCCCGCGCTGATGCCCAACGTGTCCGAGAGCGGGTTGGAGATGGTCTCGATTCCCTATAACTTCGCCGATACGAGTGTTGAGCACGTGTTCGAGTCGCTCGGCTCAATGCACGTTGGCGGGCCCAACGGGCTCGCGCGCTGGAATGCGGAGGAGTTGGTCTACCGCTGGTTCCCGCACGCGGATGTCAGTACGGTGACCCCGGGGAAGGGCTACTGGCTGCTCAACCGCAACGAGCAGACCGTCTACTTCCCCGACGACCTCGAGCCGGTGCCAACAACGGCGGACTACTCGCTGGCCGCCGGGGCCGGCTGGAACCAGATTGGGACCCCCTTCACGCAGGTGACGTACCTCGAGGGCATGAAGGTCATCGATCCTGGCGGCACAGAGTACACACTGCAGCAAGCGGTCGACCGCAACCTGCTGCTTCCGACCCTGTTCTGGTATGACACGAGCGCGAACGAGTACCGGTGGGAGAGCGAGCTGCGCGATGTCAGCCTGAGCCCGTATGTCGGCTACTGGCTGTACTGCTCCGAGGAGCTGACGCTGCTGTTCACCCAGGCGAGCCTGTATACGCGCGCGGCGACCCCGGGGGCCGTCACGGCGGCGCAGGCGACGAAGGGTGATTGGCGGGTGCCGCTGGTGGTCAGCGGCGCGGGACGCGTGCGCACCGGGCGCGCCTTCGGGATGGCGGGCACTGCTGTCGACGGCGTCGACCGCCACGATGTGCTGGCACCACCACAGTGCCTGCCCGACGGCGTCGTGTTGACGGCACAGTTCGGCAATGCGCAGGACGGGACGGCGTTCATGCAGGACATCCGCAAGCAGGCCCGCGGGGCGGCGGAGTGGTCCTTGGCGGTGAGCACCAACGCCACCGACCAGCCGATCACGATCGCGTGGCCGGACCTCTCGCAACTGCCGACGGACCTCGTGGCTACGTTCGAGGACTGCACCACGGGGGAGCGGCGGTACATGCGGACGAACGCCTCCTACACGTTCCGCGCGGCCACACAGGGCGCGACGCGGAGCTTCAAGATCACCGTCCAGCCGCGACCGGAGGGCCGCACGCTGGTGACGAGCGCCAGTATCACTCCGGCGGGGCGGGGGGCGACGGTCACCTACTCGCTCGCCGCGGAGGCGGCGGTGGACGTCGAGATCCGCAATATCTCCGGCGTGCCGATTCGTCAGATCGTGGCCGGCAAGGTGTCGGCCGCGGGCGTCAACACGCAGGTGTGGGACGGGCGCAGTGCTCGCGGGCTGCCAGTACCGGCCGGGAGGTACCTGTGCCGCGTGATCGCCCGCTCACCCGAGACCGGCGAGCAGCACAGTATGGTGTGTTCGTTCCAGCTCACTCGCTGACAACGCACAGGGCCGGGTGCGAGGTCCGATCGAGCCTCGTCCGTTGCGGCCTGGCAGAGACGTGCCGATCAGGGCGTGCCATCCTTCGGAAGGCAGGCGGCCGCCGCCCTCCGAACCAGAGATAGCAAGGGGGAACAGGTTTAATGTCCTCAATCCGCATGAGCCGGTTCGCACGGGCTCTCAGCTACATCCTGCTGGCCGCCATGGTGCTTCCCCTCTCGCCCTGGGTCGTCTCACCGGCGCACGCACAGGGACGCATCCGTTCCGTGCTGCTGTTCACGGTTGCCGACGAGAGCGCGAGCGGGTTGCCCGAAGCCGAGATGCGCAAGATCGCCACCGACTCGCTGCAGATGGCGATCGACGCTCTCCCGGCCCTCGAGTGCACCGAGTTCGCGCGCACGTCGCCCCTCGTGCGGCGGGCCGCCTCCGAGGGGCGGATCCTGCCCACCCAACTCGAGACCGGGCCCACCAGCCCCCGCGACGCCGTCACGATCGGGCATGCGCTCAGCGTCGATACGGTGGTGCTCAGCAGCATCCAGTCATACCGCAGTACTCAGGTCCCACGGTCGGTCGAAGTGATCCTGTCCGGCCAAGCCTACGACGTGAAGCCGAACTATGATGTTGAGGCCGGCGAGCCCGTCGCCAAGCCCACCGTCGCCCAGGCCTTCGGCGTCGTCGGCGTCAGCCGCAAAGTGCCCGGCTATACCGGCAGCGACCGTCCGCTGGCCCGCGAGGCCATCGATGACGCCGCCTACCGCGTGGCGAAGGTCCTGACGGGCGCCAGCATCATCGAAGCGACGAAGGCCAAGCCGGCGGCGAAGAAGAGCGGACGGACCGGCAAGCTGCTGGCGTATGCACTCGCCCTCGGCGCCGCCGTGTGGCTGATCAGCGCCTCCTGCGGCAGCTCAGAGGGCGGCATCAACCCGGCCGCACTCCCGCCCACCCCGCTCCCCCTGCAGCTTGAGGGGACCGACACCATTCGCATCTCGTGGCAAGCGCCGACCGGGACCTCCTTCCAGCTCCTGCGCTATCAGATCCAGCGGTCGGTCAACCAGGGCGCATGGACTTTCTTTGGCAACGCGGGCGCGAGCGCCAATGTCCCGAGCGACCTCAGTCAGTACCCCGACTACACCGTCTCGTCCGGCAACTCGTACCGCTATCGCATCCGGGCTCTCTACACCAACAGCACATACTCGCAGTGGGTGCCGTTCGACGGCATCACAATCTAGCAGAGCGGGCGAGAAGCCGTTCTGCGGCCGCGAAGCCCTGCCAGAATGGCTCCGGAGGGCACCGGGGCCGGCCGCTACGCCTCGGGGCCCGGCCGGATGTGGCCCTCTCGGCCGGACCCCTGGCCAGGTGACCTACCGGCGGGTCCTCCGGCGGGTCAGGCTCACGTGGCTTCCCGTGCGGGACCGCCGCCATCACACATCACCGATGAGCCAGAACATGGACTGTCACCGCCTGCGCCGCCCTCTGCCATCGCTGCAGAGGGCGGTGGCTTTGGTGCTCACCGTCGCGATCGGCGTCCTGGGAGCCTCGTCGGCGGCGACCGCACAGGGGGTGCGCACGGGCAGCGTGCGCATCATCCTGCGTGCCACGCCCACCACGATTCCCGCTGACGGCAAGAGCATGTCCCGCGTCCGGATCGAGGTGCGGGATCGCTCCGACCAGCCTGTCGCCGACGGGACGCCGGTCCTGTGCACGGTGGATAACGGGTTGCTCGGGACCTCGGACGCGGACAAGCGCGAGTCGCTGACGGTCACGACCGCGGGCGGCTATGCGACGGTGTACTGCAGCAGTGAGACGGCGGGCGCGGCAACGATCACGGTGCGGTCACAGGATAGTCGCACGGAGGTTGTGCTGCAGTTCCTCCCTCCGGGCGAGGCGGCGCAACCCTCGGCACGGGTGATCAGCATTCGTGGGGGCAACGTCGGCTACTGTCTCGATCTCGGCCTGGTGCGTGCCCGTGACGGCGCGCGGGCCCAGGCCGGGAACCTCGTCTTCAACGCCACGGAAGGGCTCGAGTTGCGCATCGCCGACCAGACACTGCGCGGGTGGGGCGTGAGTGTGGTGCGCAAGGGGGAGACGCTGCAGGGCGAGGATTTCTTCTTCGACCTGGCGCGGGGGCGGGGGGTGCTCCGGCGCTTCGGCGACGACGGCGTGGAGCGCGTCCCGTTCAATGCCTACACCCTGAAGGCCGCGAGCGCCGGCGGGGAACTGCCGGATGATGCCTTCCGCCATGATGAGCGCGAGGGGGAGACGTGGCTGGTGTGCGACAGCCTGCTGTACTTCCCGGGCCAGAAGGTCGTGGTGAAGCATGCCGCGCTCTACGTGGGCGGGCAGCGGATGTTCCGCTTCCCTCCCTACTGGGTACTCGGGATGCCGGGGTACGCCGGCTCCAGCAACACGCAGTCGATCGGGGCGAGCAGCTCGGGCGGTCTCGCGGTGAACCTCCCTCTGTTCTACCGCGTGACGGATACGTGGGCGGGGGCCGTCCGGGTGCAGCGGGGGGCCACCGGCTCGAGCGTTGCGGCGCGCGACGGCTGGAGCCTCGGGATTGCGGAGGAGTACGACACAGGCGAGGCGAAGGGTAGCTTTGAGGCCAGCGGTCTCTTGAGCCAGGACTGGGGGGTGGAGTGGCGCGATGAGCGCTCCATCCTTGGGGGCGATCAGGGCTTCTTCACCGTCGGCTGGCCCGACCATCGCAGCCTGTTCGCCGATGCCAGCGTCTACCACTACAGCACGGCGTACCGGCTCAATCTACGGGGCCAGTTGGACAGCCCGGACGGCGAGGGCGACAGCTACCGGGTCTCCGCCGACTGGCTCACCGAGCCGCGTCCGCTCTCCAGCCGGGCCGCCTATCGCCTCGGCGTCTCCCTGGGGACCCGTAGCCTCTACGCGGAGCAGAACGACTGGACGTTTGAGAACGAGCTCTATGCGGCGCTCGACCTGCGCCCCTACCAGCTCGGCGACCGCACCCGGGTCACCCCCTCCCTGACGAACGTGTACTCGTGGGATACCGGCGACTACGGCTCAAACAGCGCCCGCGCGCAGCTCCACCTCGCCCAGGAGTTCGGGCCCTCGACCCGCCTCAACCTCAACTACTACCTCGCCTACCGTAACGGTGACACGACGCAGCGGGGCGCCGACCATTCCCTGGGGCTGGACTTCAGCTTCCTGCCGGCGGCCCGCTGGAATGCCGCGCTCAACGGTACCTGGGACATGACTGTCGGCAACACCTACGGGCTGCTCTCCGTCGATTTCCGTGTGCGCCCAAAGTGGCGCCTCGGGATGATGGCCACGCACTATGACTTCGACGAGACCAGCTACAACGACCTCGAATTCGGTCTCTCGCGGTCGGTGGGGGAGCGCGAGATCGGGCTCCGCTACTCGCTGGAGAACCACCGGCTGTACGTGGAGTTCGGGGGTCTCGGGCTGCTGAACTGAGCAGTGCAGGTGGCTGGTGTGACGCCGCATGCGCTCCTCTTCGGAGGGGCCGGAGCCCGCAGCGCGCGAAGCGCGCCGTATGCGGTCGCCGC
>CAZIWQ010000403.1:0-6235 GCA_964542355.1 uncultured Armatimonadia bacterium | reverse complement strand
CCCGGGGGGAGAGGTGGAACCGCACTCCGGGCGTCGCGACTTCCGCGACAGGCTCTCCCGCCGGTGGTCCCGCAGGGCGGGACGGCCGCCCTCCGGGCTACAACGGCTGCGCCCGTCAGTGCTGTGGCTTCGCACCCAGGGCGGGCGTAGACCCATCACATCATCCCTAACGGGGCGCTATTCCACCGGCAGCCCGAACAGCCGCTCGGCATTGCGGTGCAGGATGTTGTGCCGGTCGTCGTCGGAGATGTCCGAGAACACGATGCACCCGATCCCATAGTGGGGGTCGAACCACGGCAAGTCGGTGCCGAACAACATCCGCTCCGAGCAGCCCCCGGCAACCATCAGCTCGACCGCCCCTCGGGTGGCGTAGGCCGCCGTCAACTCGAGGTAGACGTTCGCGTGTTCCTGTGCCACGCGGATGGTCCCCTGCCAGTCGCCGTGCCCCGAGGGACCCATCCCGAGCGGGATGCGGGGATAGCGCGCGGCCAGGTCGGCGACATGCGCCGGCGCGTTGTACGCCGACCCCCCCCACGTGTGCATCAGCAGTGGCAGGCCCCTCGCGTTCGCGTACTCCAGCACCGGACGGTACGCGTCACCCGTGAGCGGGTAGCGGTGATAGTCAGACAGGAACTTGAACCCGAGGAACCCCGACTGCTGCTCGAAGGTCGCCAGGTCGCGGGCGATGTGCTCCGGGTAGTTGGGGTTGAACCCCCAGTAGCCCTTGATGCGGTCGCCGTAGCGCGCGGTGATGTCCACCATCTCCGCATTCCCGCGCGTCGGGTCGACGAGCGCCATGTGACCGGAGCTGACAACGAACAGCACACCGGCACGGTCCATGCTGGCGATCATCGCCTCGGCCGTGACGTTGGGGAAGTAGATGCCGCCGTAGGCGCCGAAGTGGCCGTGGCAGTCAATCACCGGGCACGTGGCGCAGCGCCCGGTGGCGCGGAACTCCGCGGCGATGGGCGATGAAGCAGTGTCGATGGCGCTCATGACAGGTCAACCTCCCGGAGCAGTCGCTCGAGGTTGCCCCCGGCTACCGCCAGCTTGTAGTCATCGGGCATGTCGCAATGCAGCAACGTCAGCGTGGCGCCGCCCATCCCGGTGTGGGGGAACGCCGTCCCGAACAGGAGGCGCTCGGGACCGTACAGCCGACAGACCTCCGCAATCCCCCCGTCGAGCTCATAGCGCGAGGTGTCGACGCGGAAGTGCTCGTAGCGCTTGAGCAGGGGGCGGAAGTAACGGTCCTCCCCCCAGCTCCCGTGTCCGACGATGACGAGGCGGAGGGCCGGGAACTGCCCCAGGATGGCCTCGGCCAGTGCCCACCCCGCGAGCCCGCCGGACTGCTCGTCGCGGGTCATGAAGAGCGGGATCCGCCGGGCCACGAGCACATCGAGGAGGTCGCCGCACGTCGTGGGGTTGAGCAGATAGCGGTGGCGCGAGGGATAGGCCCACAGCGCGCGGACGCCGTGGGCGCGCATGCCACCGATGAGCGCGTCGACGTCCCCCAGCTCGGCGGTGTGAGTGGGGAGCAGGGCCCAGGCCGGCTCGAGGGACGCGATGGCGGCCACCTGCGCGCACACCAGTGGGTTGCCGACAACGGGCGACTCATCGATCTGGGCGGCGTGGCGGACCAGCGCCCGCGCGACTCCACAGCGGGCCATCTCCGCCAGGAGCTCAGCGGGTCCGTCGGCACGTTTCAGCGGCGGCACCGAGAACACCCCATACATGGCATTGCAGTCAAACAGCACAGGCTGACACCTCCGCAGGCGGGCGTAGAGGGGGGAGCAGCGAGTGCGCCCCCGGGGATGCCCGGCCGGCTTGGACTTTCTTCGCGATTGGCGACATCGCGCGCAGGTATTCGCCCCGCGGTGGCGAAGAACCTCCCGTCGCGCCAGAGAAGCGGCCGAAGAGTCGTACTGAGGCCGCGATGACACGCTCCGGCAGCTCCGGAGGCCGCCCACAGCCATCTCGGTAGAGAGACCCGGCTGGACGTGGTCTTTTCGGCCGGGTTTCTGCGCGATAGGTCAGCGCACCGGTATCGCAGCGCACACCGCCTTAAGGGAGGAAGCAGTATGCGTGCGAAGGGACAGTTGGTGGGGGTGCTGGTGACAGTGGCCGTACTTGTGGGAGTCGTTGTACTCGGAGGTTGTCCGCCGAAGGCGACGGAGCCCCCGGTGACGGGCCCGCCCGGGCCAAGTGGCTTGGGAGCACCCCCCTCGACGCCGGCGCCAACGGCGCCCCCGCCCCAGGGAGAGGCGATCAAGATCGGGGCCATCTTCAGCGTCACCGGCGGAATGGCTCCGCTGGGAGCGCCCGAGAAGATGGCGGTCGAGATGATCCAGGAGCAGGTCAACGCCAAGGGTGGCGTGCTCGGCCGTCCGGTCGAGGTCATCATCAAGGACGACAAGAGCGACCCCACCGAAGCCACGATGGCCGCAAAGGACCTGATCGAGACGCAGAAGGTCTGCGCCATCATTGGTCCGAGTGGCACTCCCACGACCATGCCGGTCATCGAGACATGCGAGAAGGCGAAGATCCCCCTCATCTCGTGTGCGGCCGGGCGCCCGATCACCGACCCCATCAAGCCGTACGTGTTCGCCGTCCCGCAGACCGACGCCCTCGCCGTCCAGAGGATTGTCGACTACCTGAACAAGCAGGGCATCAAGCAGGTCGCGACCATCTACGTCTCCACCGCCTACGGGGAGAGCGGGCAAAAGCAGCTCACGACCCAGTTGGCCACGGCGAAGATCGAGATCCTGGCCAGCGAGAAGTTCGGCCCGGACGATACGGACATGACCGCACAGCTCACCAAGATCAAGGAGAAGAAGCCGGCCGCCGTGGTCTGCTGGGGTACGAACCCCGGGCCGGCTCACGTCGCCAAGGGCATGAAGAAGCTCGGCATGACTATGCCCCTGATCCAGAGTCACGGGGTGGCCAACCAGAAGTTCCTGGAGCTGGCCGGGGAGGCCGCGGAGGGCGTGCAACTGCCCGCCGGACGGCTCATCGTGTGGCAGTCGGTCCCTGACAGCCACGCCCAGAAGGCAGTGCTCAAGGAGTTCGCCGAGGCCTTCAAGGCCAAGCACAACAAGGATGCCGATACCTTCGCCGGGCATGCCTACGACTCGCTCAACATCGTGCTGAAGGCCATCGAGGCCGCCTCGTCGACGGAGCCGAGCAAGATCCGCGATGCGGTCGAGAAGACCACCAACTTTGTCGGCACCGCGGGTGTCTTCAACTACACCGACAAGGACCACAACGGCCTGACCAAGGAGGCCTTCGTGTGGGTCGAAGTGTCCAATGGTGCCTGGAAGCTGGTGGAGTAGCTCCCCGTCGCCACGTAACCGATGCTGACAGGCCACTGTGCCGGGCGGCTCCGCACGTCGCGGAGCCGCCCGGCTTGCTGGCTGCACCGGCCTCGGCACTGATACCCTTCCGGGATCCGCCATGGACCTCGTCGACAAGCTGCTCCAACTGACGCTGTCCGGCATCGCCGTCGGCACCATCTATGGGATCGTCGGGCTCGGCTTCACGATCATCTTCAACGCGACCGGGGTCATCAACTTCGCCCAGGGCGAGTTTGTCATGCTCGGCGGGCTCATCGGGGTCACGCTCGTCGGGCTGCATGTCCCGCTGCCGCTGGCAGTGCTCGTCTCCGCCGCCGCGGTGGCGTGCGTCGGAGTACTGCTCGAACGCCTCGCAATCCGCCCGCTGAGTGGCTCCTCCGTGATCGGGATGGTCACGGTGACCATTGCCGCCTCGATGCTGATTCAGGGGGCGGCAAAGCTCCTGTGGGGCCCCAACGCCGTCCCCCTGGTGGCGTTCTCCGGCGAGACACCCGTCCACGTCGGCTCGGCCGCACTGGCCCCCCAGGAGCTGTGGGTCGCCGCCACGGCTCTGCTCATCGTGATCGGCACCCAGCTCTTCTTCAACCACACACTGGCCGGCAAGGCGATGAAGGCGTGCGCGATCAACCAGGCGGCGGCTCGTCTCGCCGGAATCAGCGTTGAGCGCATGAACCGCCTGGCCTTCGGCCTGAGTGCCGGCATCAGTGGCCTCGCCGGCGTCGTGCTGGCGCCGTTGACGATGGTCGCGTACTCCTCGGGCACGCCGCTTGCGGTCAAGGGCTTCTGCGCGGCGATCGTCGGTGGGCTCGGCAATGGCATCGGGGCCGTCGTCGGCGGAGTGTTCCTCGGAGTGCTGGAGTCGATCGGTGCGGGGATGATCAGTTCGGGCTACAAGAACGCGTTCGCCTTCCTTGTGCTGCTGCTGGTGCTGTTCCTGCGTCCGGGCGGTCTGCTGGGCCGCAAGACCGACCAGGGACTGTGACGGTTCGACCTGTCGTCGTCTGCGCTCAGGCTGGCACGGACCCACGAGCGATCGGTGTCCCTATGTATGTGAGAGCTTACCGCGAAGTCTGGCCCTACCTGGCGCTGACGGTGGGCGTCGCCGCGTTCCCGTTCGTGGCCACGAACCACTACCTGCAGCAGGTCGGGGCGCTGATCGGGTTGTACTCGATCATCACCCTGGGCCTGTGCCTGCTGATCGGCTATGCGGGGCAGGTCTCATTGGGGCACGCCGCGTTCTACGGCCTCGGTGCCTACACGTCGGCGGTCCTGACCACCCGCCTGCACCTGAACCCCTGGGTGGCCATGTCGGCGGGCGTGGCGGTGTCGGTGCTGGTGGCGTACCTTGTCGGGCGGCCCGCCCTGCGCCTGCACGGGCACCACCTGGCAATGGCCACGCTCGGCTTCGGGATCATCGTCCAGATCATCTTCCACGAGGGGGGCGACTTGACCGGTGGGTTCAGTGGCATTCCGGCGATTCCACGGCTGCAGGTCGGGGGCGTAGTCGTGGCGAGCGACAGGCTCAACTTCTACCTGATCTGGCTGTTCGTGCTGGTGGCGCTCGTGGTCTCGGCGAACATCGTCAACTCGCGCGTCGGCCGTGCCATGCGCGCCATCCATGACAGTGAGATCGCGGCCGGAGCCTGCGGCATCGACGTGGCGCGGCTGAAGGTCAAGATCTTCGTGCTCAGCGCCGCGTTCGCCTCGGTGGCGGGTAGTCTCTACGTACACTACATCAGCTTTGTCAGCCCTGATCCGTTTGGGCTCGCCTGCTCCGTGCAGCTCATGGTGATGGTGATTGTGGGTGGCTCCCGCAGCGTGTGGGGCGCCCTGCTGGGGGCGGCCCTGATGACGGCGGTGAGCCAGCAGATCGAGAGGACCGACGCGATCAAAGACCTCAACACGGTGGTCTATGGCCTCGCGTTGATGGTGTTCGTGATCTTCATGCCCACCGGCCTGGCGGGGCTCCTGCGCCGCTCGTGGGACAGCCTCGCCGCCCGGCGGGGGGTGGCGTCGCGTGGCTGAGGCGATCCTGGAAGTCGATCGCGTGTCCAAGCGGTTCGGGGGAGTGGCGGCGCTCGACGATGTCTCGTTCGAGGTGCGGCGCGCCGAGATCCTGGCGATCATTGGTCCCAACGGTGCCGGCAAGACCACGCTGTTCAACCTGATCTCGCGCGTCTTCCCGGTCACCGCCGGCGACATCCGGCTGTGCGGACGCTCGACGATCCGGCTGCCGCGGCACGCGATCGCCCCGGCCGGTGTCGCGCGTACCTTCCAGAACCTGCAGGTGTTCGGCCACATGACCGTGCTCGAGAATGTGATGGTGGGCTGCCATGTCCGGGGGCGCGCGGAGATGCTCGCCGCCGCGCTGCGGCTGCCGTCCGCCCGTCGCGAGGATGTCGTGCTGCGGCAACGCTCGGTTGAGATCCTGGAGCTGGTCGGGCTCGCGGACCGGTCCGCGGAGCTGGCCGCCAACCTGACCGTCGGGCAGCAGCGGCTGCTCGAGCTGGGGCGGGCCCTGGGGATGGAGCCACAGTTGATCTTGCTCGACGAGCCGGCGGCCGGCCTCACTACCCGCGAGACCGCGACCCTCTCCGCGCTCGTCTCGCGGCTGCGGCAAGAGCTGGCCGTGACGGTGGCGCTCATCGAGCACGACATGAGTCTCGTGATGGACATCTCCGACCGTGTGGTCGTCCTCGACCACGGCCAGAAGATCGCCGACGCGTCGCCCGCGGCGGTACAGCGCGACCCCCGGGTGATTGCCGCCTACCTCGGCGATGAGGCGCACGACGCCTCCGCGCCGGAGACGGGCGAGCCGACCGGACCGTAGCGATTGCCATGCATACACTACTGCGGATCACCAGCCTGAACACCTACTACGGGCC
>CAZIWQ010000402.1:2221-6235 GCA_964542355.1 uncultured Armatimonadia bacterium | reverse complement strand
GGGCTACAACGACCCCACCCGTGGGCTCTGCGCCGACCAATCTGTGCAACGGGCCAGACCCATGGCATCATGCTTTGCGCCGCACTATATCGCGGGGTTCCAGAACTTCTGGCTGTCGTTGTTCGTGCCATCCCAGATCTGGTTGGGCTTGTACCACTTGGCGTGCCCGTCGCACATGCCCACGTTCTGCCCCTCGTTGTGCCGCTGCGCCAGACCACACTGCGTGGGATTGCTGATCATCCATGAGGGCTTGGTCTCGTAGTCCATGCCGGTGGACGAGCCGCACTCGCACAGGAGCACACACTCGGCCGGGCTGGCAATGCGTCCCAGGCTCAGGCCCCCCATGTGGTATGCGGTCGAGAGCAGGCTGTTCATGTAGTAGCAGCGGGCGCTGATGGGGTTCGACTGGCTCTGCAGATTGCTCGGGGCGGAGGGGCAGTTGTAGATCTGCACGTTCTTCACGTAGGGCATGATGAGCCCCTGCCATAGGTTCGCAGTACCCATGTGGGTCGTCATGACGATGCACTCGTCGTAGTCCTGCGCATACATCATGTGCCCGAGAGCCAACTGCTTCACGTTCGAGAGGCAACTCGACTGACGGGCCTTCTCTCGGGCCCTGGCGAACACGGGAAAGAGGATTGCTGCCAGGATCGCGATGATCGCGATCACGACGAGGAGCTCGATCAGCGTGAAACCGTGACGCTCGTAGCGCATGAATGCATCTTCCTTCCGCCCTGCCAGTCGCGATGGCAGGCCATGGTTCAGCTTGCGGCTGGATGGTTCCCGCTCGCCCCTCTCACTTCCTTCCCCCCGCCCCCCGAAGAGGAGGCGGCGTGGCCGGCTGGAGCCCATTCGGCCACGCCTCTCGTCCTCCGACAGCGGTCGGTGGCTTCTGCGACGCTCGGAGCGCGGAGTCGGGGCCTCCGTGCGGCGTTCAGGTGACCGTCTGCGCCCCGGGAACCGCCCCCGCCAGCGAACTGAGCCCTGCGATGGTCCCCAGGCCCATGCTCTCCACCGCCGTGCTGGGCACGACTACGAGCGCCCCGCGCTCCTTCAGTCCCTCGTAGAGCATGTTCATGGCCCGGAGATGCAGGGCGGTCGGGTTGTCGGCGTAGGCCTTGCCCGCCTCGATGAACTGCCCGGCGATCTGGGTCTCCGACTCGCTGAGGATCACGCGGGCCTGTCGCTCGCGCTCCGCCTGCGCCTGGCGGCTCATGGCATCCTGCAGGCCGGTCGGGATGATGACATCGCGGATCTCCACCGACTGCACGGTGATCCCCCAGGGCGTCGAGCGCTCGTCGATGACGTGCTGCAGCGCCTCGTCGAGCTTGCGCCGACCGATGAGCAGGTCCGACAGCAGCGTCTCGCCGATCACGTCGCGCAGGGCGGTCTGCGCGGCCCAGAACGTGGCGGCCCGGTAATCCTGGATCTCCAGGGCCGCCTTCTCGGCGTCCCAGACCACCCAGAACAGGACCGCATCGACGTCCACGGGCACCGTGTCGCGGGTGAGTGTCTGTTCCGCGTTGAACGGGGTGGTCTGGGTGCGGTGGTCGATCCAGGTCGGGATCGTGTCAAGGATCGGGATGATCCAGAAGATCCCGGGACCCTTCAGACCACAGAACTTCCCGCCACGCAGAACCACCGCGCGCTCCCACTGCGATCCGACCTGCATGCTGTTCGCCAGGAAGGCCCCCACCGCCGCCCCGATGATCGCCGGGAGGGCGCTCCTCACCACGAGAGCGCTGACAGCCACGCCCGCTGCAGTCGCGAGGACCCCGACCAGAATCTGCAGGGGGTGCTTATGGATCTTCGGGACGACCGGGCCCTCGGGCCCTGCGTAACGCACGTCCATAGCGACGTCCTCCCTTCAACTCCCCCCGGGTGAAGGCCCGGAGGACGCGGAGCCTTGGTGCGGGCACCCCGCGTTGACAGCCGGTGCCGCGTGCCGGTCCCCTACCGCTGCGCGGCTCCCCGCTGCACATGTCGCTGTACCGCTTCGCAGAACTCCCGTGGATCGCAGCCCAGTGCCGAGGCTTGCGCGAGGGCCTCCGTGATGACAGCCTCGAGCCGCGCCGTTCGCTCGCCGGGTGCCGGGGGGCCCGGCGTTCCCACCACGAACGTCCCCCGTCCCTGTCGTGTCGCGATCAGCCCCTCGCGCTCCAGCTCCGAGTATGCGCGCCCCACCGTGTTCGGGTTGATCGCGAGCTCCACCGCCAGGTGGCGAACGGTCGGCAACTGCGCACCCGGCGGGAACTCGCCGGCAGCGATCCCGCGGCGCAACTGCGCCATCAACTGCGCGTACAGCGGCAAGGGATCGGAGGGATCTGCGCGTAGCTGCATGATCATCGCGAGGCCAGTGTGTTAATCACTTAATACACTAATACTATAGGTCAATCGAGGGGGGATGTCAAGAGGTGGCTGTGAGCGGAGCGGAAGTGTCGCCAGGGGCTGGTCGGGACCGAACGCAGTACCGCACTCCGTCACGCATCAACCGCCGGGTGTCCGGAGCATCGTTCCTGGCTGATGGGCGGCTGCGGCCCCGCGAGCGGCCGACGGTGCAGGTGGGACGAGACGGGGTCTGGGGCGCAACCCCAGAGTGTTCGTGAACAGCGCAGGCTAGCTGTAGAGGTGGTTGAGCACACCGAACGCCTGGTCATTGCCCGCGCCCCAGCGGCTGGTGAGGAACACGAACACGAGGCTCCGTGCGGGGTCCATGTACAGGAGCGTGCCGGTCGCTCCGCCGTGGAAGAAGCCGGACTCCGGCTGCCCGGGGAAGGCGGCGATCCGCTCGCGGTTCCATCCGAGCGTGCGGCGGCTGAGCACGCTCTCATTGCCGGCCATCGGCAATCCCGGGAGCACCGCCGTCGCCTTCGCGAGCGTCTCCGCCGACACCAGCTCACCGGGTGTCAGCCAGGCCCGCCCCAGCGCCTGCAGGTCATCCAGCGTGCTCCACAGGCCGCCCCCGGACATCTCCATCCGCTGCACGGCCTCGAAGGCGGCGTTCGCAGACACCGGATGGTCCACCACCGGCACGGCCAACTCGGCGTCCGGGTAGTAGCTGGTCGCGGTCATGCCGCAGGGCATGGTGAGGTACCGCGTGAGGGCCTGCTGCATCGTCAGGCCGAGTCGCGCCTGGATCGCTGCGTTGATGAGCTGGTAGGTGTGGGTCGAGTAGCGCGAGCGCGTCCCCGGCTCGTCGACGAGCTCCTCCGTGCACAGTACCTCCAAGAGGCGCGCGGTGTCATAGTCGACCTGCGCGCAACTGTCGACGAACCGCGACTGCATGCCGGTGGAGTGGTTGAAGATCTGGCCGAGCCGGATACTGCGGCGCGCGGCGGAGGTCCCGAACGCGGGGACATAGTCGACGATGGGGGTCTCATAGTCCAGCACACCCAGCTCGCACAGCCGCGCCACCAGGACGCCGGTGATCGCCTTGGAGATCGAGGCGAGAGCGAACTGCCCATTGCACAGCGTTGGATCTTCCTCGCCGTCGGCGCGGTACGCGACGCGGGCGTGGAGTCCGTCTCCGTCCGAGACGGCGATCGCCGCGCAGGGAAGGTCTCCGCTCAGCACAAAGCTACGGGCGTGCTGGAGGGCGGCCTGGATCTGGCTCGTTTGCATGTGCATGGGGTCACATCTCTGGTAGTTGGTGTTCGCTCGTGGTGCTGCGTCCTACGCCCCGCAGGTTCGCCCCGAAGCCTGTCCTGCCCTGCTTTCGGCCCCGTGCTCAGCGCGTCATGAGCGGGTAGAGAGCATTGGGCTGGTCCCAGATGACGCGCGCCACGAAGGTGGAGCCGTTGGCGCCGCGTTCGCGGGCACCCTTGTCCCACAGCCCCTCCGAGACCGTCACCCACGACTCGGTTGGGCTGACGGCGGCGGCCCCGAAGTTCCCCATCTCGCCCCCGCGCTCGGGGATGAGAGTACGCTCTGTGGCCCGGACGACACAGAGCGCCACGGGGTCCACTCGCGCAATGAACAAGGGCGCACGGTGGCGCATGACGTGATGGGGGTGGG
>CAZIWQ010000402.1:0-2211 GCA_964542355.1 uncultured Armatimonadia bacterium | reverse complement strand
ATCGTTGTTGGCTCCGCGACGGGTATAGGTCAGGAATAGGCCACTGCTGTGGGCCACCCAGTGCTGCTGCGTGTTGTAGCTGCCGAGCTCCGTCCCGTCATCGAAGGTCCAGGCCTTCAGGGGAGTGTAGTTCAGGCCGTCACTGCTGACGGACACGTACCCCTTCAGGTCATGACGCACGGTGAGGTAGTACTTGCCTTCGAAGAACGCCACTGATGGCTCGGCGAGGCCGCG
The DNA here is from genome assembly GCA_964542355.1 of uncultured Armatimonadia bacterium. Lineage (GTDB taxonomy): Bacteria > Armatimonadota > Zipacnadia > Zipacnadales > JABUFB01 > CAZIWQ01. Next base: position 1,977 of record CAZIWQ010000402.1, on the reverse strand, counting down.
CACCTGGTCCTGCACGAGGGTGTTGCCTCGAGTCAGGTATTCGAGCTGCCGGCCGTCGAAGCGGTACTGGGCCACACTCACCCGCGATGGCGTGCTTGCCGACAGGCCGTGGTACAGGGGAACCAGGAGCGTGCCGTCGGGCTTCACCAGCCACTGGGAGCACGCATTGCGGGCCAGGTTGAAGTCCGGCGCGTCGGGCATCGGCACGCGCTCCCAGCGGGTCCAGCGGTTGGCGGGTGGGTCGTAGACGCTGTAGGCGGTCTGGTGGGCGCGTGGCACGTCCTCCAGTTGGTCACCCTTCGCGTTGTAGCGCACCTGGGCACCCAGGGCGAGCACCTTGCCGCTGGGGGGGTGGTAGCCCGGAGTGACGTCCGCGACCGCGATATCCACGTTGGCCTCATGCGCCCAGTCAAGCTCCGGGGGCATCGTCACCGGTGTCCAGGTCTTCCCCAGATCATCCGTCCGCAGGAAGTAGAGGCCGGAGTAGTGGTCCGAGGCGCCCAGGTGGCGCTGGATGGTCATGACGACCGCGGGGCCTCCATCCTTGCCTGCCCCCGGGATCGCAGCCACCCGCGGGTGGAACCATAGGAAGTCGCGGCCATCGTGCTGCAGCACAGTCTCGAGCCTGATCTGATAGTCCGGCATCCTGGCGTCTCCTGTGGGCGGAGTGGTCTCTTCTGCCTGTGCACTTGCCAGAGCGGCCGAGAAGCCGTTCCGAGGCCGCGAAGCCACCTCGGAATGGCCCTGGAGGGCACTCAGCCGGCCGTTACGCCCCGGGGGCCGGCCAGAAGTGGCCTGTTCGGCCGGCCCCCCCGGCGCCAGCAGCGCCGCCACCAGGAGGGTGGCGGCGCTGGCAGTAGTCCATGTTCCGCGGTGGCACCAGCTCACAGCGCACTCCTCGTGTGTGAGAGGCCGGCGACTCGGCACGGGAGCTAGCCGCCGCTGTAGTGCGCCCACAACTCGGTCCCGGCTGTCGTCATCCCCAGGAAGGTGGAGGTCTTCATCCACTTCGCATGGCCGTCGAGGAAGCCGAAGTTGGCCCCCTCGTTATGGCGCGAGGCGATCGCCCAGTTCGTGTAGCTGTACGGCGGGGTGGAGTAGCAGATGCTGCAGTAGATGAAGTCGGTGGCCCCGGTGCCGTCGGCACCGCCGACGCCGTTCTGGCTGTTGGTGCTGTCGCCGAGCATCATCGACTCGGCCGGGGTCTTGTACTGGCTGAGCTTGCAGTCCTTGCCCCACCAGCCCATCGCGGCCGGATCGCAGCACACGTGGCGCCAGTTGAAGCCGTAGCCGTAGGTGGTGTACGAGGACAGACTCGGACATACGCGCGTCTGCGCGTTCTTGATGTACGGGTCGATCTGCTGCCAGATGCCGGGCATCCCGCTGCCCATCTGCCGGTGCGGCAGGTATTCGTCATAGTCCTGGGCGTAGCTCAGGACGGCGATACAGGTCTGTTTGACGTTGGAGAGGCAACTTGCCTGGCGGGCCTTCTCACGGGCCCGGGCGAACACGGGGAACAGGATCGCCGCGAGGATGGCGATGATGGCAATAACAACCAACAGCTCGATCAGGGTGAACCCGCGTCGGTTCATGGCATCTCGCTCCTTCCGGGGATATCGGCTGCTCGCAGCGCGAGAGTGCGGAGGGGCGAGATCCCGAGGAAAGGGGTGGGGTCTCGCATTCCTCTCACGCTGATATCGTATGGCGTTTCGCGGGCAGCGTCAAGCCGGAGTGCGGGAACGCCGGGGAGGACGGCAGGGGTGTGGGGCATATGCGCTAGCGTAAGCCGTCCGGGCGTCTCCGGAGGGGCCGGACACAAGACCGCGCCGTATGCGGTCGCAGTTTCCGGCCCGGGCGTGTCGGACACCTGCGGGCCGGATACTCCGGGCCGTGCGGCTCGTCCCTCGCCGCCGTCCCTCGTCGTCCGGCCCCTCCTTACGACCGCGCGCAACGGCTTCCCACGGCCGTAGGCTAGCG
>CAZIWQ010000401.1:0-6249 GCA_964542355.1 uncultured Armatimonadia bacterium | reverse complement strand
CCAGCAGATCGCTCTTCATCGCACTCACCAGCTCGGTCGCCACGTTGACCTTGGCGATCCCGAGGGAGATGGCGTGTGTGAGGTCGGCGGCGGGGGTCCCGCTCCCGCCGTGCAGGACGAGCGGGACGGGCACGGCCTCACGCAGCTCGGCCAGCCGTGCGAAGTCCAGCCGCGGGAGGCGGGTGTACTGGCCGTGGGCGTTGCCGATGGCGACGGCGAGGGCGTCGACGCCGGTGGCGGCCACATAGGCCGCGGCCTCGACGGGGTCGGTCAGGGCGCTGACGTGGCCCCCCTCGACTGTGACAGCGTCGGCGCGGCCAACGACGCCGAGCTCCCCCTCGACCGTCACACCCCGGGGGCGGGCCCACGCGACGACCTGCTGCAGGGCCTGCGTGTTCTCCTCGGGCGGACGGGTGGAGAAGTCCAGCATCACGGAGGTGTAGCCGGCTTCCAGGCATTCCTGCACCTGTGCCAGCGAGTCGCCGTGGTCCAGGTGCAGGGCGGCGCGGGCGTCAGAGAGCGCGATCAGGCCGTGGGCGACGGCGCCGAGCTCGCGGGGGGACAGCAGCCCGAACTCGGCCGGCCCGGCCAAGACGATGACCGGTGCCCGCAGCTCGGTGGCTACCCGCAGGACCGTAGCCATGGCCTCGGCGTTCCAGGTGCAGAACGAGGGCACCGCGTAGCCCTCGGCGTAGGCTTGGTTCAGAAGCTCCGACATCGGGACGAAGGGCATGGGCTATCTCCTCTTGTTGGGGGGAGCGGGGCGAGGCCCGCGTAGGTCTGTGTTGCAGGGGACGGAGCGTCATTCGCCACGAAGTAGCGGGCGGCCTCCTGCGGGTGCTCGCGCGGGATCGGCGGGCAGTGGCCTGCGGCAGCACACTATTGACAAACTGACCATGTCTGTGGTAATATGCACCAGAGTGGTTGTCTGGCGACCCATACGTGACCCCGCAAGCAGGACTGGGAGGGATTTCTGTGCAGAGAAGCAGGCTCCCGCTCGCTGTCATTCTCCTCGCTGTTGTCGTCACGATGATGCCGGCCGCAGCCGCTACCACACGCGTCAGTGTCGCCACCGGCGGAGCCGAGGGGACGGGCCCCAGCACCGGCTGCTCGGTGAGCGCGGACGGCCGCTATGTGGCCTTCGCGTCAACGGCCCCCGATCTGGTAGCCAATGACCTCAACGGGAAGAGCGACGTCTTCATCCGCGACCTCACCAATGGGACCACCTGGCGCGTGAGCCTGGGGGACGGTGGGGCGGAGGCCAACGGTGACAGCTTCAGCCCCTCGATCAGCGCCGACGGCGGCTTCGTCGCGTTCACTTCGGAGGCCACGAACCTCCCGTTGGCCCCGACCTCAGGGAGCCAGACGGGGGTCTACCTGCACAACGTGGCGACATCGGAGACGCGGCGGGTGGATGCGATCAACGACGCGGAGGGCGCGGACGCCAACTCCGGCTCTCCGAGCGTGAGCGAGGACGGTCGCTACGTGGCCTTTCTCTCCTCCGCAAGCAACATCGCGAGTCTGCCGTGCACCTACTCCCAGGTGCTCGTCCGGGACATGCAGCAGACCGGCCCCATCCCCGTCGCCAGTCGACACTGGAACGCGGGCGACGTCCCATGCAACGGCGACTGCACGAGCCCCGCCATCTCCGCCGACGGGACCTGCGTGGCCTTCGCTTCCGTTGCCACTGACCTGATCCCCGACGACACCAACAGCTCGCAGGACGTCTTCCGGTGGGACTTCACCCAGAGCGGCATGGCGCGCATGAGTGTGGACCCGAATGGCGACGAGGTATCCGGCCAGTACCCGGCGGTTGCTATCAGCGGCGACGGCGACTGCGTGGTGTTCAGCAGCAATGCGACGGCGCTGGTCGCCGGTGACACCAACGGCTGCTACGACGTCTTCCTGCGGGACTGGTCCTGGGAAGACACCTATCTCATCAGTGCCGCGTCTGACGGGACACAAGGGAACGGAGACAGCCTGGATGTGGCGGTCGACCAGTACGCTGGCTACATCGCCTACTCCTCGCTGGCGACCAACCTGGTGCGAGACGACACCAACGGAGTGGCTGACGTCTTCGTCAGCAATGATCGGGGCCAGACGACGCGAGTGAGCCGGGCCGCGGATGGATCGCAGAGCGGGGGGGCCAGCGGCGCACCCGCGATCGGCGCCGATCAGCGGACGGTGGCCTATTCCTCGGAGGCCGCCAACCTCGTCCCTGATGACACGAACGGTGTGTCGGACGTGTTCGCGTCCGATACTGAATTCCTCCCGTGGACGGCGATGTTCCTCGAGAGTGCCCACGGTCACCTCGGCCACCAGGTGGACCTGTGGGCATGCCTGATCGATGCGGACGAGAAATCGCTGGCCGGCGCGACGGTCTCGTTCTGGGTCGAGGGCGTCTTCGTCGGGACCGGCGTCACGGATGCCGGCGGCTGGGCGACTGTGCTCTACACCGTCACCCAGGCGCCGGGGGACTACGAGATGATGGCCTCCTTCGCGGGGGATGGCGTGAACGACGGCTGCTATGACTTCAGTGAGCTGCACGTCGACACGACGATCCTGACGGTCGCCGATGCCAACGGCGCCCCCGGTGACGGGGTCAACCTGCAGGCGACGCTGCTGGAGGATGGCGTCCCGATCGCCGGAGCGGAGATTGAGTTCTACGTGGATGGCACCTACGTGGACGCTACCACGACCGGAGTGGATGGCGTTGCGACCCTCCCCTACACGATCACCCAGGGGTTGGGGAGTTACTACATCGATGCCTACTGGGAGGGCGACATCGACCACGAAGAGGAGTGGGGCTGGGGGGTGCTGACGGTGGCGACGAGCAGCCCCACGGAGCTGGCGGTGGGCGATGCCGGCGGGGAGACGGGGGGCACGGCCAACCTGACTGCGACGCTGACGTCGGGCGGCGTCGGGGTCGCCGGGTGCCCGATCGACTTCACGGTGGGGGGGAACTCGGCCGGCACCGCGACCACCGACGGCAACGGTAGCGCGGTGCTGCCTTATCCCATCACCGAGGGGGTCGGTAGCTACCCGATCGGCGCGAGCTTCGCCGGGAATGCCCAGTACGCGCCTTCCGCGGGCACCGGCACGCTGACGGTGACGCGCATCGCGACGTGGCTGGCGGTGCCGGACGTACGGGGCGCGGTGGGGGCGAACGTCGCCCTGACGGCCACCCTCGGTGCCGGTGCGCAGACGCTGGGGAACATGCCGGTGGCCTTCCGGGTCGGCGGCGTCGACGTCGGTGTCGCGACCACCGCCCCCAACGGTGTGGCGACGATCAACTACCTCGTGCCGCACGGGCTCCCGACGGCGGAGATCCGCGCCACCTTCGCCGGCGATGCGACCTATGAGGGCTGCACCAACGCGGGGACGCTCTACCGGCAGCGGCCCCCGGCGCTGTGGATCATCATCGTGGAGGATCCCGTCGGCCTTCCCGCCGGCGAGGCCCAGACCTATCACGTGGTGACCAACTGGGGCGTCGACATCACCGAGTACTGCCTCCTGTATGTGAGCGCCGCGGCCGGCGGGAGCTGGAACGCGAACACGTACACCTGCGAGAAGGCGGGGAGCTGGACCGTATCGGCGGTGTATGACTGCCTGACGGACGAGGCCAGCCTGACCGTGAGCCACCTCCCGGCAGTGTCCGTCGCGCTCTCTCCGCAGTGTGCGCACATCGCCGCCGCCGGGGCCTACACCTACACGGTCACGGGGACCGACGCGTTTGGCAACTGCTGGAACGCGCTCCTGCCGGCGAGTGCCTGGACCGTGGGCGTGGTCGGCGGCGGGACACAGAGCGGGGCCTTCGACGCCACCAACACCTACCAGTCGGTGGCCGGCGATGGCGGCAAGAGCCTCGACATCTCCTGCGCCCTGGATGGCGCCGTCAGCAACCACTGTCGGCTGAGCCTGCTGGCTCCCAACTGCGGCTACACACTGGCATGGGACTGGCACACGCGCGCGTTCTACCTCTGCGGCGATGCGAGCAGCCCCGCGACCGGTGTCCCGGTGGCCTTCGGGACCAACACCTACACCATCGTCGATCGCGAGGTGACGGTGCGGGTGAGCGGGGGAACGCAAGACCAGACGGCAAGCATCACGAACTGCACGAAGGCCAACTCGCTGCGGGTCCGCTGGTATCTGAGCGGGACGAACCTGTACCGGGCGTACCAGACGGCGACGGTTGCCGGGCGGTCGACGACGTGTAATTGGACTTCTCCGGCGGCGTTCACGGGCCTGACGATGACCGCGAGCGGGTACAACCCGGGCCCACCGGCGACGTGGACGAACGCGACCTCAGGGGCAGTGCTCCAGCCGTGGCAGCCGCCACAGGTCGCTGTCGACGATCCCCACCGACGCCAGATCATCGGCCGCCGCTTCCAGCGGCGGCTGGTACTGTGCATCGTGGCAGTCCGACCCCAGGCTGAACTGCACCCCCCGCGACTTGAGGCCCCCGAGATACTCCAGGTACTGCGCGCAGAACGTCGCCGGATAGCTCGTGTTGTACAGGTTCGCCGACAGGTTGATCTCCACCGCCTTGCCCCCCGCGACCACTGCGGCTGCCAGCTCGTCGTGCATCGCTACGGGGATCTTGCCGAAGTCGTCCAGCCATGGGTCAGTGGTGTAGCGGCCGTCCGCGTCCTGCCAGCCCCCCATCCACCACCAGGGATGTGCCACGATGTCCACCAACTCGTGAGTTGCCAGGAACATGATCTGGCGGTGGTAGTCGCGGATCACCGCGTCGCGCTCCATCGGCACGTACAGGGGCCAGTGAACACCCGCCACCACATACTCAACCCCCAACGCCTCGGCATCCGCGGCAGAGAATCCCAGCGCGGGGGCCGCCCCGGGCGGGCCGCCCCGACGCAGGCCATAGACGGGGCTCGCGTGCTCCCCGCGTGCCAGCTCGTCCAGCTCCCATTGCGAGACACAGCTTAGCTCGACCCCGAAATGGAAGCGGGGCGAGGGCGCCGTCGCGAGGTACTCCTCGCGGGACGCACGCAGGTCCGGCAGGTTGTACGGGGTGTGGATGTGGTCGGTGACACCGTAGTCCTCGATGCCGAGCTCGGCGGCGCTGCGGACGAGGTCGGCGATCGGCAGGGCCGCCGAGTCACACGAGTTGCGCGAATGGATGTGCCAGTCAGAAGTCAGTCTCAAGCTCAGTCAACCTTCCTGTGTCAGGGAATTCCGGGGCCTCAGTCCATCCGGGCCGCACGCTCCAACTCGCCGGCTGCGGCGGTGAACTCATCCCCGGTGGCGGCCAGGATCATGTTGAGCGCCTGCTCCGCATCATAGGTCAGGCGCCCCTCGCTGTCAGCGTGCATCTGCTCCAGGCCGGTCCACTTCGTCGCCTGGAGCTCCCCCAGCTCGACCCGCATCCCCGCCAGAACCGCGAACGTGAGACCCGCCGGACCCCGCGAGTTCGGGGGCACTGCCTCGTCACCGGGGAGCGGGAGTACCAGCAGGCGATGGGCGGCAGCCAGGTCGCGGCCGTCCAGGCTCGTGACGATGCAGTGGCCGGTAATGGACAGAAGCGGCTTGCCGTCCCGCGTTACGGGCCCCTGGGCCTCGACACCGACGAGTTGGCCGGCACCATCGACGACGACCAGCCCTGGCCGGCCGGCAGCCAGCCGGAGCGTGACCCGGCCGGGCGAGGCCACGCCGCCGACACGTACAAGATCATCGTGGACGTGTACTGGCAGGTGACGATGGTGTTCACTAAGGACGCAAACGGGGAGTACACGGTGCCGGTGCGCTACATGCTGTGTTCGACGGGCAACCCGCGCATAGAAGACGGCGGCGAGACGCGCCGCGGCACGTTCAACATGCTGGTGCCGCGCATCCGCTTCGGCCACTTCCTAAGCGGCGCGGCGGCGCAGTACTGGTCCCTGATCCACAGCCGGACCTATTTCCATTCGGTTTTGTATGATAAGCAGGATAAGCTTTCGACGTACCAGACCGAGACCTACGAGCAGCTCGGCACGAAGGCGTCGCACGGCTGCATCCGCCTGACGGTGCCGGACGCGCGCTGGATCTGGTACAACATCGCCTACGGCACGGCTTGCGAGGTCCGCGACGGCTCGAAGGACGACGCCGTGACGCAGAGAATCCGCGAGCAGCTCGTGCTGCCCGTCGCGCCGACGGCGCGGCTGAAGATCGTCGCGGGTCAGACGCCGTACACGGACAACTGGACGATCGACTCGCTGCTTGCCGCGTTCGACGCATCGACGATCCTGCCGT
>CAZIWQ010000400.1:0-6254 GCA_964542355.1 uncultured Armatimonadia bacterium | reverse complement strand
CGGGCTCCCCCCGGGGCCTCGGCGGGGGGACCTATCGTTGCCCCCCCGCCCCCCCCGCCCCCCCCCCCGCGCGCGCCCGGGGGCCGGGGGGGGGACAGGAGAAGGAGGTACAATCAGGGGGGTGGCCGCTAGCCACGGGTTTCACCCGTGGCTACCTTCTGTCTGCCCCTCTGGGGCCGGACGGCCGGACGGTGCCCGGCAAGAGTGTCGGGCGTACCGCGACCACGCCCGATGACCCATGCGCGCGGGTGCGGGCGGCAGTAGGCGTGGACATTGACCGGCCCGCTCGCCGAGCGACGCAGTTTGGGGGCGCGCAACGGCTTCCGACGCCCATCGGTCAGCGCCCACGGGGGTGGGGGGTGTGGCTCAGCGTGGCCGCACCCGCAGCAGCCGCGCGCGCTCCCGCGTGATCGCCACGGGGAATGTCTGCGCGCCTGCGGGCACGGTGGCGACCACTGCGCCGTCCTCGGCATCCTCGACGACCAGCGGCGCCTGCGTGGGCCACCGGACGCTGACCGGCACCGGATCGTAGCCGTAGTGGGATACGAAGAGCACTGCCCGCTCTCCCTTGACGATGGCCCGGGCCGCGGCTTCCACAGGTGTGCATGTCACGGCACGCGGCTCGCCCTCCCACAGGATGTCCTCGACCTGTGCGAGTGCATGGAGCGCTTGAGCCAGGGAGCAGTAGTGGTAGCCGTCCATGCCTTTCATGTGCCACAGGGTGGCACCCGAGACGGCGCCCGTCGTGAAGGCCTCGTAGAGCTGGTACTTGAGGCCGCACTGCGGGTCAACATAGCACATGCCGGCGCCTCCGGCGAGTAGGTAGGGGAGTAGACTGGGCTTCCCGTGGCTGTGTGGTCCCCAGAGCTTGTGGAGCCCGATCAGGTCCTCCCCCACCTTGCGCAGGCTGCCGTCGTAGTAGGCCTGGTAGCAGTACGGCATGGGCAGCAGCCCCTGCACCAGCCCCTGGCTCAGCCGGGCGGCGTTGTCGCGCATGATGTACAAGAACTCGGTCTCGCCGGCCCCGCAGGCCGTCGTCTGGCAGGTGGCATACATCCGCAGCGCCTCGGCGCGGCCGGTCTTGGCCAACTCCTCGGTCAGTGCCGCCCGGTAGTCGCGGTACCACTCGGTCATCAGATCGGCCTTGAACTGCGCCCAGGCGCGAGCCAGTACGGGGTAGCGCTGCGGCTCCTGTGCGATGCGCTCCAGTGGCACATCGGCCGGCAGGGCCTGCTGCGCGCGGTAGCGGTCCCACAACTGGCGGCAGCGGGGGCAGAAGCACAGCTTGGGGCCGGGCCCGAAGAACTCCTCATCGAACGACACCTCCTCCAGGCCATAGCCGGCGAACACCCGCATCAGGTCCATCTGCTGCTGGTAAAGGGGCCCACGATACGACGGGCAGGCGGCAGGGCCGTGGTCGGTCGGCACCGGGCGCCCGTCGAGGCCTTGTGCCTGCATCTCGGGGTCCTTCGTCAGGGCGGTCTGATACGGGTACCAGAAGCCCGGGCTGAAGCCGCCGATGGGGGTGATCCCCTGGGCACGGAGGAAGTCGAAGGTCGCCTCGCGCTGGTCGCTGCGGCCGACGATGTCGCCGATCTCGACCGAGGCCACCCCGATGCGGCGCAGCAGCGCGGCGAGCTCCGGGGTCTGGGGGATGGTCCAGGGGAACGCCAGCGGCAGGCTGACCGCGAAGTGCTTCAACGCGGGAGCCGCCGGGAGATCGACGACCTCCGCCTCGAGCCAGCGGGGCGCCTGCCGGCCGCCCTCCCACTCCAGCCAGTATGCGAGACGGACGACTTCACCCGGCGCCCGCTGCGGCCGGAGGAATCCGACCGCCTGGCCGTCGGTCTGCGCGGAGAACAGCATCGTGGGCATGCGCCAATGGTGGTAGGCGCCCCCCTCGAGCGCGACCTCACCGCAGCTCACTGGTCGCCCCACATGGCTGCCCGGATGTCCCTGCGTGACCATACACAGGTCGGTCAGGTCCGTTGGCAGCGCGAGGTGCAGCGTGGCCATGGTGCGCGGGGGCAGTGCGCTGCGGGCCCCGAGGAAGATCGGGAGCGCTGCTTGCGGGCTCAGTGCGGTGAGTCCGGGGCGGTGGATAGCCTCCGCCGTTTGCGGCCGCACCGCCCGCGTTGGCCCCCACTCGCGCGGCACAGAGACCAATGGCCGCACCCGGTGGTCGAACCGCAGCCCCTGCTCCTGCAAGCACAGGCCCCGTACACCGACCGCTCCCGGACCCTCCCCCCGCTCCACACGCACACTGACGATGCGGTCGGCGGAAGCGGGGAACACCACCGCCTCGGTGTAGCTTGCCCAGTCGGGGCCCGGCTGACAGAACTCGAAGAGCCGGTAGTCGAAGCAGCCACCGCGTGCGGTCTGCACGCGCACGATGACGCCGAGCGCCGTCGCTGCGAAGCTGCGCGCTGCACAGGAAGCAGTGCTGCGCAATGTCGCCGAGTCCCCACGGCTCGGGCACCGTGGCGGCGGCCCCGGCGTCCAGCGTCCACGTCCGGGGGCACTGCAGCGCACGCAGGGGCGCGGCGTGGGCCGTCTGCCAACACAGCAAGCTGAGCGCTAACCACAGTGCGCGAAGCTGCACCGGGCGTGCCATCGTGAGTGCCTCCGTTTCCGGCGTACTCCTGCGCGAGCTCGATGAAGAGCTCGCTGTCGGCGTGCACCTTTCCCCTGCCGACACCCGGCGCCCTCCCACGCGGTGGGCGACCTCGCACGACGGCGGGTTGACCTGGGCCGTGTCCGCAACCTGTCCCCGCCTTGGCGCGGTCCGCGGCCTCAGCGATAGCAGCGCGCCGCGGGCCGACGGCGGCTCGGCGGCGGCGGTGGGCAGCCTCACGCCTACCCGGATGGGCGCAGCTCGCAGGGCCTGCGCGCCCTGTGGCGCGGGCCCGATGGGGCCGTCCTCGTCGACGAAGCCCTGGAATGGCTGGGGAACTACTCGACGATGCGGCTCCACAGCCTCCCGGGCGACCGCGTCACGGAATGGGTCACGCGTTCGCAGCCCATCGCCAAGCAGTATCGGACCGCAGCGCAATGGCCAGTGGACCCGATCGTTGACCGAGGCTTTACGGAGTACGGCAGAGGGATCGCCTTTGCCGCCAACAACCTCAACTACCTGCTCGAGTACGGTCGGGCCCGACGAGCGCTGTGGAGCAAGGATGGCTCGACGGCGGTGCTCCAGGGAGCGCTCGCGAGCCACCATGGAGGGGCTGCCTTTCATGTGCTCGTCCGTGCGGGTGGTGGCGCGGTGGGACGCCCCAGGGGCTACCCATTCGTCGATTTCGCCTCAGATGGCGAGAGCCTACTCGCGGTCATCAGCCGGCGGATCGTGGACCCCAACGCCGATGAAACCCATCAGGTCCTGGCGAAGTTCGACCTGAAGACGAACAAGGTCACCTGGAGCAGCGAGCCGTTCACCAACTGGCAGGGGATGGTCCCGTATCCGGCCTTCGACTTGAAGGAGTTCCACGGGGGGCAGTGACGACAACCTGTGATCCTGACGCGCAGTCAGCACCCCGGAGATGGACGGAGCGACGCGAGATCGACTGGGAGCGGCGTGGGACTGCTGCCGGCTCTGCCCGTCGCGGGCCGCACCGGTGGGCTGCCGATGGCGCGGGAGTCTAGCGGGCCTCAGCGGCCCTGCCAGATCGGCGGGAAGCTGTAGGCGATCAAGCGGCTGTCCGGAGACCACGTGAAGAAGCGCCAATCATTCACTTTCGCCTTCGCCACCAGCCGCTTGTCACCGCCGTCGGCATTGACGACGTACATGTCCTGGAGCGGGCTGCGGTCCAACTGGCCATGCGGCTTCACGTAGGCGAGCAGCTTGCCATTCGGCGACCAGTGTGGGTACTCGCCCTGCCCCAGGTCCGTCAATGACCCCGAAGCGGGTTCGACAATCGCCAGCGACTTGTCCACGACATAGGCGCCCCCCCCCGCCCCGGACGCGGGCCGCAGGCCACTGCGGTCGCGCACCACGGCGAGGCGTGTGAGGTCGGGCGTCCAATCAAGGCCTGCGAGGTCAGCCGGGAGGTCGGCGATGGTTCGCAGCTTCCCATCGGCCTGCGCAACTGCCAGATGCCTGGTCGGCTCGTATTTCGGCGGAGCGCCCCTCCCCGTCACAATGGAGATCGCACGCCCGTCCCCGGCCCAGCCCACCAGCACCGCCGCCTCAGCCCCGTCGCCTCCCCCCTCGGGGGCCAGCAGTGCCCAGAACTGCTCTGGCGTCAGCTTCCCCTGCGTCTGGAGTGCACCCAGCCCGCCAACAGCTTCCGCGAACTTCTGGCTTGCCTTCGCCTGCTCTTGCTCGTTGGCGGCCGCTTGCAGCATGTCGCTCAACGGTTTCGCGGCCGCCGAGGTAAGCACGCCGTCGGCCGTCATCTTCTCCAGCCGCTTGCGCATCGCCGTGGCGACTGTGCGCGTGGCTGCCCCGGTGTCCTCCGGAGGCAAGACCTCGTTCCGTTTGGGGAACTGATAGCGTTGCCCGTGGGGCCCGACGCAGAACCCGACCCCCAATTCCTGGTGGGGCCATGCGCGCCAGATGCATCCATCGCCGAGAAGCTGCGGGCCACCAGTCAGCGGGGCGCGCACGAGGCCGGTGCCCAGTTGCTGACGCAGTTGCCGCGTGGGTGTGCCGGAGACGATCGCCTTCCCATCACTTTCCCAGCAGAACCACGTCGGAGATTGTTCGCTCGCGATGAGGTCCGTCATCTGCTGACCATCCCAGACCGCGATCCCCTTGGGCACCCCGTCGGGTCGATCGCTCTCGAAGGCAAGCAGCGACCCGTCTGGCGCCCACAGTGGCAACAGTCCGTAGGACACGAACTGGTACTTCAGAGCAGCGACGTCGACGATCCACACCTGCCACGCCGGGCCCGGGGATGCCTGACTGGGAGCGAGTTGGGCTGGCACCGAGGGACGTGGCGGGGATGCCGGTCCCTCCTCCGCCTGGGTGCACCCCACCAACCACCCCAGCCCGAGGGCGATGATCACAAGGAGCTGCCTGTTGAGCATCCAGCCCACCTCCTGGTTTCACGAGCCTGCCCGGCATGAACGGCCTCTCGTTAACCGTTGTCCTCTCCTCGCCACGCGGGCCGGCCAGCCAATCCGACGCTACTTGGTGGCCGCCAGGAGATCAAGCAACCGATCCGTGAACGGCTGAGGGACGTCGATGAGAGCCAGCTCCGCACTGAAGAAGACAACCTTACCCTTTCCGTACGGCAGGAGGCCCATGACCAGTCTCGTCCCGCCGGCGGCATCCGTTCCGGCACCCAGCCACCCCAGAGGGGTTGTCGCCCGGGGGTACCGGGTGACCAAGCTGGCGATCGGCAACGCCATGGGCGTGAGGCCGCGAGTGATCGGGTGATCGGCCCACCGCTGGATCGTGGCCCCGCGGACACTACCCTCGAAACGCACACCGAAGGCCTCTGCCAGGGGCGTGTACCTGAGCTCCTTACGGAAGCCCGCGAGCAGTAGCAGCGCTCCCCCGCCCTCTACGAAGTCCTGGTAGGCCCCCACCTCCGGCGCCGTGTGGCAGGTGATCTCATCCCAGCACACCGCCACCTGGGCCCCGGCTAGCTCCGGGCTCATGTCTGGCATCCCTCGGGGCAGTTCCCGCACACTCCAGCCTCGGCCCCGCAGGTGGCCTGCCAGCTTCGTCCCCTGATGCTGCTGCTGGGGGTCGAAGCCGGGCCCGGCCTGAGGGTACCACCACGTTCCACCCTCATTCGTGGCATCGATGACCACTGACAGCCCCTGGCCGTAGGACGCAGCCCCCGCCAACAGCATCAGCACGGCACAGCCTGCGATCCCGGCGACACCTCTCCACGCGCTCCTGGCCTGCAAGGACAGCACTCGCCCTCACCCTCTCTCGATGCGCTCTGCGTGGTCAGGTCCCGGGAACCTCGCCCTGTCGGGCCGCCTGGCACCCCATCTGGTAGCTCCCGGGCTGGTGCCTGCTCACCGCAGCGTATTGCTGCCTGCCTCCACTTCGGAAGCCGTCGGGCGGGCATGCGGGAGTTGTCCCCACGACGCCGACTACCCCCCGACCGGGTACCCCACGATTCCTATTCGCCATCCGCGCCACGCCCCCTGCAGCCAGCCGACCGCGAGGGGACACACGGGGCGCGGTGGATGGCCACGGAGAACACCGGGTCAGGGGTCGCGACCATGGTCGTTGCCGGCCGCCACCCCACGAGCCAGGCGGGTAGCGAGCGGGGCGAGCAGCAGCGCCAGGCACA
>CAZIWQ010000399.1:3775-6259 GCA_964542355.1 uncultured Armatimonadia bacterium | reverse complement strand
CTGACGGCGGCGTGCCACGCGTCCCGGCACCCACCCGCTGACACCCCCTCTCCGGGACGGAGAGGGGGCCGGGGGGTGAGGCCGGTACGGCGCACGCCAACGTCGGGAGGTGGCCAGTGACAGAGGCCTTGACGAAGCTTGGTGATTCTACAGGAACAGCACGGCTCCGGCTGCGGTCGCTCACCGCCCCGGCAGCGGCGGGAAGTCCGTCAGCGCCATGCGGTCGGTGAGCCAGTAGTGCTCGACATGGTGCGGCCGGCTCTCCCGGAGCCGCGCCGCCTCCGCCTCGAACTGCTCCCGCGTCCGGCTCCACAGCGCGTGCTGGGAGACCTGCGTCGCCAGCGCCAGCGGCCGGATGTGCGCGTAGCCAGTGCAGTCGAGACTGATGTGTGGCCGCTGGGTAGCGACCGACTTGTAGTAGTAGATGTGGGGGGTGTTCCAGCGCTCGCCGAGGTCGGCGGAGACGGGCTGGCCGGCCTGCCACAGGGCCTCCAGCGACAGCGTACCGGTATTGAGGTGGTCGCGGTGCCAGTCGTTGGGGCCGTGCGTGAAGGCGGCGTCGGGGCGCACTTCGCGGATCACCCGGAGGAACCGCAGGAACGTCGGCTTGTCATTGACAAGGCCCATGTCCGGGCTGCCGATCTGATGGCGGCAAGTGACCCCCATCACCAGGTCGGCCTCCGCCTGCTCCTGGCGGCGCATCTCGACAATGCTGTCACGCCACTCGGCCACCGGGTAACCCTCACAGCCATCGGTGGAGATGCAGACGTGCACCGCGACCCCCTCGTCAGACAGCTTCTTCATGGTCCCGGCCATCACCATCTCATCATCCGGGTGTGCGCCGAACACGAGGATCGTGCGATAGTTCATGGTTTGCCCTCCCTGTGGATGGCAGGCAGGTTCGCGAGACGCGGGGGCCGGACCTCTCTCGCACGGCTCGCCCCCGGCGGGAGGTGACACAGTGCCCGGCGGCGAATACACGATCAGAGGTCCCCACGTACAACCGTGCCGCACGACGTCGATTCAGGGAGGTCATATTCATGTCTCGAGGACGCGGGCTGGTAGCCGGCATTCTGGTGCTGCTCGTAGCGGGGTTGGCGGGTGCGGCATGGGGCGGCCCCAGCGATCGGCTATGCGATGACTGGACAGGGTTTGTCGGGCCGCAGGGCTGCTGCAACATCTGCGGGCACGCGAAGTGGGACTGTGCCGCCGCCTGGCAGGGCGAGTGCCCGTGCGCCAGGCCGACTTGTGCTCCGATCCGTTGCGGCGACTGCCCGTGGCTCAAGCACCCCTGCGCAGAGCGCCCCTGTGGCTGTGGGGCATGCCCGTGTCAGGCGTGGGACAGCAAGCCCGCGCGCCACGGGTGCAAGAGGCACATGCACGGGGATGGCTGCCGGTATGCCCACACGGGCGGCTGCGCCTGCGGCGGGTGCGCACACTGTCGAGCCGCGGGGTGTCGTTGGGCGTCGCATTATGAGAGCTGCGAGGCGGTGTGGCTGGCGCGCGCGCTGAAGGAGTACGGAGTGGAGTTGGCGACGCCCGTGCCGCTCCCCGAGCGCGGACACCGCATGCGGGGCTGCTGCCACTGAGTACAGCCACATCCCGGGGCGCCGCCGGCTGACGGCGGGCGCCCTGGCACCAGTCGCAGGTCCGGCCGTGCTCTGTCGGGCGCGGCGCTTGTGTCTGACGGCCCACCGTATCGCCCCGCGTTGGCACCTGCGAACGTGAGGTCGCCATGCGTGCGAAGCTGCGCCTATTGACCGGGAGGGTACTGCACATGAGAAGACGATGCGTCGCAGTTGCCGGTGTGATCTCGCTGGTCCTGCTGGGCCTGGTGGCGCTGGCCGCCGCCCAGCCGTGCGCCCTTCCGGCGCCCGCCGACAATGCCGTCACCACCAGGGGCATCACGGCCTGGTGGGCCGACTGCTATCCGCAGACGCTGCGCAGCACGCCACCGTGCGCGTGTCGCGCGCACAATCCGCACGATTCGGCGTTGCTCACCTGCTATGGCAACCTGGGCGCGGCGGGTGCGACGACAGGCTGTGTCCGGACATGGCGGTGGGCGTGCCCGGAGCAGCGGGCCGTTCGCTGCCGCTGCCCGCTACTCCAGTGCCTGTCGCCACGGGCACACCGCAGTGCGTGTTGCCTGGACGCCTGTGCCTGCCCGACGGTCCGCGCGTGTGGATGCAGGTCCCTCAAGTGCAGCCATCGCGGGCACGGGGTCGCGAGGCATCGGCGTTAGGGTAACGGAACCAGCGCCCGCCGCGCGGTGACCGGCTCGATGGACCCCTGCCAGCTTGTCTGGCAGGTGAACCAGATTGAGCGAGCTACCAGCCTGGGACGAGTGCCGTGGACCCCTGCCAGCTTGTCTGGCAGGTGAACCAGATTGGGTCAGCTAGCCGCGACGTCGCCACCTCACTCCTCCTCGTCTGCCGTCGCCGGCCCCCCCCGGGGGGGTGGGCGACGGCAGACGAGGGGGGGAAG
>CAZIWQ010000399.1:0-3765 GCA_964542355.1 uncultured Armatimonadia bacterium | reverse complement strand
ACAGACCTCTGCCAGCTTGCCTGGCAGGTGAACGAGATTGGGTGGGCTACCGGGCTCGGGCCGAGTGCCGTGGACCCCTGCCAGCTTGCCTGGCAGGTGAACGAGACTGAGTCAGCTAGACGCGACGCCCCCACATCCTTCCCCCTTCGTCTGCCGTCGTCGACCCCGCCATGCGGGGTCGGCGACGGCAGACGAGGAGGGAAAGAAGGATCAGTTGAGCCGCTGGTAGCCACTCAGTCTGTCTCACCTGCCGGACAAGCCGGCAGGGGGCGTTACGGGCTGCGCCTGTCGACAGCCGATGGATCGCACGCCCGCGACAACCCCGCGCCGGCGTTCGCGCTTGTCCATCACAGGAGGCACACTACCGTGCGCGAATCCCTCGTTCTCTTGACCGTCGCCCTGGCGCTGTGTGGTGCTGTGCAGGCCCAGCCGAAGGTCCTCCGCGAGTGGCGCTTCGATCGGCCCGGCGACCTCGAGGGCTGGACCGCGGCCAACCACATCAGCGGGCTACGCGTGGCTGACGGGTCGCTGCAGGGCACCATCACCGACTGGGACCCGTTCCTGCGGGGCCCGCAGTTTGAGATCCCGGCCACGCCCTGGCAGCGAGTGGAGATCCGCCTGAAGTCCGACTGCGGCGGTGGCGGCGAGATCTTCTGGACCAACACCACCGAGAGCCAGTATGGCGGCTTCTCTCCCGGCAAGGAGACGCCGTTTGAGATCGTGGGCGACAACCAGTGGCACGAGGTCCAGATCTACCCGTTCTGGCAGAGCGAGAAGAAGATCATCCTGTTGCGCGTCGACTTTGCGCGTCCCCCCGCCGGCGAGGGCGGCAAGAAGAGCTTCGCGGTCGACTGGATCCGCATCGTCGACCTGGGGACACCCACGACGGTGACGGAAAAGCCGGTGTGGGACTTTGCGGGCAGCCTGCAGGGCTGGGAGGCGGCCGACGGCGCCACCATCGGCGTAACGCCCGCCGGCATGCAGCTCACCAACGGCACCAGCCCGCAGGCCGGTGTGCTTAGCGGTGCCCTGCGCTGCCCGCTGGAAGACCTGGGGTGGGTTGCGATCACCATGAAGGTGGACCGCGGCGCTTCCGGCACGGTCAAGTGGGTCTCCTCGGAGCACCCCCACATGCAGCGGGTCCGCTTCCCGCTGCGCGCCGACGGCCAGTTCCACACCTACAACGTCGACATGGCCACGCACCCCGAGTGGAGTGGCGAGGCCCTGCTGCTGTCAGTGGTGCCGTCCGAGGAGGCAGGCGCCACCGCCACGATCAAGAGCATCGCCATCACCGAGCAGCCGCAGGGCGGGCCGGATGTGGAGTGCTCCTACGTGGGGCTGGAGGAAGCGATCAACCGGGCGGGTCCGCGCATCCCGCTGCTCCTGAAGCTCGTGAACCAGGGCGGAGCGGTAGCCCGCGATCTGCGCATCGCCGAGCTGACCCTCCCCGCCGGCGTGACGGTGGCCCAGGCCGGTGAGTGGCGGGCGATCCCGCCCCTCGAGCCGTTCGAGCCCCTCATCTGCCGCGTGCTGCTGGCGGCCGATCGCCCGGTGCACGGGACGGTGCAGGTGAAGCTCAGCGGGGCCGGCGCGCCTGCGCGGGAGACCTCCGCCGAGCTGCTCATCCTGGAATCGCTGGGCCTCGCCCGGGCCGACTACGTCCCCGCGCCACGCCCCGTCGAGTCCGACTACGAGCTCGGGGCGCTCTACTTCCCCGGGTGGCCGACGCGGTCGCGCTGGGACCCCATCGAGCGGACCGCCCCGATCCGCAAGCCGGTGCTCGGCTGGTATGACGAGGGCAACCCCGAGTGCGTGGACTGGCAGATCAAGTGGGCCGCCGAGAACGGGATCAAGTTCTTCATGGTCGACTGGTACTGGAGTGCCGGCAACCGCTCGCTCGAGCACTGGGTCAAGGCCTACCAGAGCGCCCGCTACCGCAAGTACCTCAAGTGGTGCATGATGTGGGCCAACCACAACGCCCCCAACACCCACTCCGAGGCCGACCAACGGGCCGTCACCCAGTACTGGCTCGACAACTACTTCAACACGCCTGAGTACTACCGCATCGACGACATGCCCGTGGTCATGGTGTGGAGCGTGGGGAACATGGACCGCGACCTGGCGGGGAAGGGCGGGGCCAAGCGCCTACTCGAGATCTCACAGGAGATGGTGCGGCAGGCGGGCTACAAGGGCATCTACTTCGTTGCCATGAAGTGGCCGGAGGCGTCAACGGACCCGAAGATCATCCAGGAGCTCAAGGACAAGGGGTTCGCGATGACCTCGATCTACCACTACATGCACCACGGTGGCAAGGCCGCCAACCCGCAGCACTTCTCGTTCGACCTGGTGGCGGAGTCGAGCTATCCGTTCTGGCAGGACTGGCACAAGGCCGGGAGCCTGCCGTTCCTCCCCAACCTGGCGACCGGCTGGGATTCGCGTCCCTGGCACGGCGACCGCTCCACCGTGATCGACGGGCGCACGGTGCCGCTGTTCCGGCGCATCTGCGAGGATGCCAAACGATTCGCCGATGAGACGGGGGTCCGGCGGATGGTGCTGGCGCCGCTGAATGAGTGGGGCGAGGGCTCCTACCTCGAGCCGTGCAAGGAGTTCGGGTTCGAGATGTACAACACCGTGCGCGATGTGCTGTGCAAGCGTCCCGCGGGGGGCTGGGCACCCAACATCGCCCCGTCCGATGTGGGGCTGGGGCCCTACGACTTGCCGGTGGTGCCGACGGTCGTACGCACGGCGTGGGACTTCAGCGACGGCGCGCAGGGCTGGGGCCCGGCGATGGGCGTCGCGGGCTTCAAGGTGGAGGACCGCGAGTTGAGGTTCACGACCGCAACGACCGACCCGGCCGTCACGGTCGGCCTCGGAGGCCTCGCGGCCAAGCGGTTCTCACAGGTGATCGTGCGCCTGAAGGTCAGCAAGGTTCAGGGCCCGGGCGACAGTGTGCAGTTGTTCTGGATCACAACCAGCGCTCCGGTCAATGAGGCTGCCAGTGTCCGGCTCCCGCTGATCGGCGACGGCCAGTTCCACGACTACGTGTTCAAGGTGGCGGAGAACGGCCGCTGGAAGGGGAAGTTGCAGAGCTTCCGCCTCGACCCGGGCTCGGCGAAGGACGTGCAGGTGGCAATCTCACAGGTGCGGCTGGTCGAGTTGGCGCCGTAGAATCCCTAAGCCTTGTCAAGGCCGTTGCCACTGGCCACCTCCCGGCGTTGGCGTGCGCCGTACCGGCCTCACCCCCCCGGCCCCCTCTCCGTCTCGGAGAGGGGGTGTCAGTAGGTAGGGACGGGGGTGAGGGAGACATGCCGTGCCGTCTGTAGGGCTTGCCGTCGCCCCCGCGCCCGACGCCCGTGTTGTCGTCTCGCGACCCGGCCGCAACGGCCGGGTCTCGCTGTGTCGAGATGGCCGTGAGCGGCGTCCCGGTGGGGACTGTCGCCCCTCGCTACGTTTTGGCGACCCCCACCGCGGGGTACAATAACAGACAGGCCGGCGGTCTGGTCGTCGCACTGGCCCTCCCGCAACAGGGCCCCCGGCCGGCCCGCAGGACCACTGGGGGGCGGTGCGTAGTTTGCAGCAGATCTCCTGGACGGTTCGCCTGAGGGGCCGTCGCGGTGCCCGCGATTTCGCATGTCGCAGGCCGGACGGCGGGGCGGAGGGGGGCCATGGCTGGGTGCGGAGTCGTCTGCCGAGCGGGGCTCGCCAGTCGTGTGGCAGTGAACACTGTCTCCGTTCGTGCGTCCGTACCTACCGGCGGCACCCGCC
>CAZIWQ010000398.1:0-6262 GCA_964542355.1 uncultured Armatimonadia bacterium | reverse complement strand
CTGCACCGGCTCACCTGGCAGCCGATCACTCACGCCACCACAAGCGCCGAGGGGGTCTACATCGAGCGCTATGGCACGCCCGGCGGGCCGCTCGCCTTCGTCATCGTCAATGCGCGCGAGCCTCGCACCATCGAGGTGCGGCTCGATGCCAGGGCGCTGGGCCTCCCCGCCGACGCCTGGTGCACCGAGGCGTTAGGGGAGGTGCCCTTGTCGTGGCGCCGCGAGAACGGCGACCTGGTGCTCTCCGCGGCAATGGCGAATGAAGACACCGCGGTATGCCTCGTCGGGTCGACCGCGGCCCAGGCCCGGGTCCGCACGATGCGGGCGGCGGACAGCCTGGAGGTCGTCGGCCTCCTGCTGCGCGAGTACCAGATGCGCAAGCAGCAGGCACACCCCCTGGCCGCGCGGGCCGCCGAGCTGCAAGCCGAACCCCAGCCGCAAAGCCTCGCCGCCATCCGGCAGTTCGCCGCAGACCTCCTGCCCGAGGAGCCGATCACCACCCGCGCCCGCGAGCTGACACTGGCGGCGGCGGACCACCTCCAGGCGGCCATGGCGATGAAGCCACTCGCGCCACAGGCGCTGCCGGCACCCACCGGCCGCCCCATCGGCACCGAGCTGCCATGGGATGTGGAGTTCGACCAGCCCCTGAAGACCCAGCGCTACCCCGTCGACCGGCGTCACTGGAGCGTCAACGGGGATGCGAAGATCGAGGACGGCATCCTGGTGATGCGCGACCCCAGCGGCGGCGCCAACTACGCGGACTTCGTCGAGTTTGGCTCACGGCCGATCGAGATCGAGTACCGATTCCTGAACGAGGCCGCCGCGCAGCCCCCGAAAGGCGAGTGGTTCCACGGCGCGTTCGTCTTCCTGCAGGCCGAGGCCCCCGACCCCTCGGATGTGCTGCGGGTGCGGGTCAACTACGGCCGCCAGATCCGCCTCGAGAATGGCGAGACTGCGGCCAGCAACTGGCAGAAGGCCCTGTTCGACTACACGCCGATTGAGCCGGACGTCTGGCACACCGTGAAGCTGAGAGTGGGCCTGACAGACTACCGTCTGCAACTGGACGGGAAGGTGCTGGGGGAGGGCCCACACCGGCTGACGTTCACCCGGGGGCGGCTGAGCATCGGCATGTACACGGCCCCGATCCCGCAGAAGAACGTGTTCAAGGTGGACTACGTGCGTGTCCAAGCCGCGCCGTAGAAAGGCAGGGGCGGGGGATGTGGAGTGTGGGACGTGGGAACGGCGGAGGCAATGACCTAACAGGATAGCCAGGATGGATAGGATGAACGACGACGGCCGGGCAGGGGTGCCTTGCCGACCGTCGCCGCCATCTGCCGTTCCTCCCCCTCCCCGTGGGGAGGGGGCCGGGGGGTAGGCTGCCGTATGCCGTGCGGCGCCGCCGTGCCGGGCTACACCTTCTCCACTCTCGCCGCCACGTCGCGAGAGAAGCTCGGCACCGAGAGCAGAAGCCTGCCTCTCGCGGCCGGCACCGTATCGCGCCGCAGCACCTCGCCCTTGAAGGTGTCCCACCACTCCACCTGCCATGTCCCCTCCCCGTCCACCGGGACGCTCAGTTGCACCGACGAGAGCTCCCCGGGCTGCCTGCCGTCATACTGCGTGCGCCACGTGCTGTCCTGGTTCTGCACCCACAGGAGCAGGAGCTTCTCGCTGCGCAGGCCGAGCAGGTGGACGAGCGGGTAGCGGCTGGAGCGGTAGCCGGGCAGCAGGAGGCTGCGAATCTGCACCCAGTCGCCTTCCGTGTTAGCGAAGCTGATCTCGTGGCGGCCGGCCGGCACGTCGATGGCGATGTCCTCGTCGTAGAGGCTGATCCACACCTTCCACGGCTCGAGAAACCGGGCGGACTTCCACGGACCCGTGCCGGGCTCGCCCGCGGTTAGCTCGCGCTCCAGCTTCACCTCGCCGTCGACCGTGACCCGCAGCTTCGCCTTCGTGCAGACCTCCCCGAGGCGGGCGATGACCTTGCCGGCGGCGGGCATGTCGACATGCCAGGTGAGCCTGGTATGTAGCTGGGCGGGGGTGTGGCGGGTCGGGCTGCCGATGGCCATCGCGACCGGCGCGCCCTGCACGCTCCCATCGCGGGCGACAGTGTACTCGGCGGAGGGCGGCTTGCCCCACTCATTCGTGCCGGAGACCAGGAGGTCGGAGAAGGTCTCGGGAGCCTCCGCGGCCACGCGAGCTGTCAGGTCGGTGAGGGGCACGAAGCGCGTGCCGGCCCAGGCCACTGTGTCCGCGAACCGACGCAGCGGAGTGAGCACCCCGTAGAGGTTGCCGGGGTGGACATAGCCGTCCCAGTACCACAGCATCGAGCTGCCGGCGGCGCCGGCGAGCGTTGCCGCCCACGCGCCGTTGTGCATGTTCAGCCCCGTGCGGGCCGGGTCCCAGTGCTCATCCCCCTTCTGCCAGTCGATGCCGAACTCGGCGAGCAGGTATGGCTTGTTGTATGGCTGCGCCTCGCCCGCATGGCGAGCAATCAGCGGGGTGAAGTCCGCGATGACCCCGGCCCGTCCGTACATGTGTGTCATCGTGAAGTCCACCTCCGGCACCTTCCAGGTCAGCGCGGTGCCGTAGCTGGTGCTGACGAGATGGCGATTGGGGTCGGTACGCTTGAGGTAAGCCGCCATCTCGGCCACCCAGGCCTCATACGCCGCCGTCGGCGCCACCTCATTCCAGAACTCCCACGCGAACACGTGGGGGCTGTAGCCCCAGCGGGCAACCAGGTAGCGCAGGCGCTGCTGGTAGCGCTTGCGGGCCTGCGCGTCGGTCCAGAAGTCGGCCGGTGTGGCGCACGGCCCCCCGTTGGCGAGGTTGTAGGGGTTGCTCACCCAACACCCTTCCTTGAAGTACCCGCCCTCGGTGAACTCGCCGTAGGTCCCGAGGCACAGCATCAGATACACGCCACTCTCGCGCGCCAGGCGCACGACCTCGTCCAGCCGCCACGCATTGTCGAGCGCGTACTTGCCCAGTCCGAGGTAGGTGCCCTTGCCTGGCTTCGCCGTCGGAGGGGCCATCCACTCGAGTCCCTTCTCATTGTAGGCGAGCCACAGGCGGGCCCAGTTGCCCCCCGCGGCCCCGAGGCCCTTGAACCAGGCGGCATAGTCGGCCAGTGGTGTGCGGCCGCCGGCCCAACACACGTTCTCGCCCACGGCAAAGAACGGCTTACTGTTGTCGTAGGCGAAGTAGCGGGGTGACTCCTTCGCCACACGGACAAAGCCGGGGTGGGAGCCCGCCACGGCCGTGAACTCCTGCGGTTCCGCGCGGACCGTGCCGCGGCGGTCAGTGACCCTCAGCACTAAGCGATGGCGACCCGGCACGGTGGGCGTGTAGCGGATGGAGAACCGCGCCGGGCCGGCGGGCCGCACCCGCTCGACGCCCGACCGCAGCTCGAGCCTCATCGGGACATCGTAGAAGCCGGGGACGGTGGCCACGGTCCCGTCGGGACGCGTCACCTCGGCATCCACGGCGACCTGCTCGGGGTCGAACGGGTTCTCGTAGGTGGCGGCAACGTCGGCCCTGACCTCCAGCAGCGAGTAGGTCTCGACAGTGGGGTTGCTGAGTATCACGCCGGTGACCTGCAGCGGCCGGTTGTCCCCCAGCTTGAGGTCGGCAACCTCATTGCGTGCCAGCTCGCGGGCCTCGGCCTCCAGCCCCTTCGCGGTGGCGGCGGTGATCGTGAGCCCGAAGCGGATCGTCTCGCCCGCCGGCAGGCGCTTGCGGTGGGACTGCAGGAGCAGCCCGAAGTTGGCGGACTGCCACTTGCGGTTGTCCTGGAACTGCACGCCAAGGCCGCGCGGGCTCACGCGCACCGCCGACCCGTCAGCCGCGAGGAACCCGATCCACTCGGCGCTCCCGGTGCCAAAGACGACATACGAGTCCGCGTTCAGCGTGGCGGGGCAACTGCCCGGGGGGATGGTGGGGTCGGCGGTCAGATAGCGCGTCGTGCCGGCATGGACCGCGGTCGGCAGGCTCGCGTTCAGGAGCACGACCTCGGCATCCATCTCCTGGCGAGGGGTGAGCTCATACTCGACGGTCAGCTCTCCGGCCGTCACTCGCGCGACCTCGCGCAGCCCGACCTGGCCCCCCTCGCCGCTGAGCTCTGCACTGTAGATCGTGGCCCCCTCGCGCTGCTCGACGGTCACGGCGGCAGCGTCTGCCTTCCGCTGATCGACGAGCGAGCCAGCCCACCTGGGCTTGACGATCGACACCGCGACATCGGTGAAGTACACGACCTCACCGACACGCACCTCAGAGACCTCGCCGCCCGGGCCGAAGGTGACAGCTAGCTGAGCAGAGGCGAGCGCAGGGATGGCGCACAGCATGACGACAAGGGCGATGGCAGTCCGCATGGATGTAGCTCCAGGGCTTGGGAGTCGGGTTCTCAGGCCCCGATTTCGCGCGCGCCTCCCAGGGCACCTGCGGCAGAGGAACGGCCAGGAGCGTGGGAGCGCGGGAGGGCGGCGACGACGGCGACGGCGAACGACTTGTTGTCCACGGAGGACACGGAAACGGAAGAGGCGGACGGCAGGAAAGGAAGCGGCAGAAGGGACAGGAACGACGGGCAGATGGTATCGGCCCGTGCGCGTCCCCCAATGGATGCCATGCCCCGTGCCTGCGCCCTCATCCGTTTCCTTCCCTCTCCCCCTGCCGTTGTCGTGGCTGTTTCCGTGTCCTCCGTGGACAATGAGCCGTCTGCCGTCGCCGTTCGCCGTTGCTCTTCCCTCTCCCCTCTTCCGTGGTTAATACGTCGCTTTGCGCCGTCAGGAGGTGCGCACCGCGGCCGCGCCGAAAGCCCGCGAGGCTGCGTACCCGGGCGACATCGCTGATGGATGCACAGGATAGGAGATAGGTCACCATGGACACAAGCGACGGGCGAGTGGCGACTGCTTTCTCACTCACGCTCATGCTGGCGGGCCTGCTCAGCTTCGGCGGAGGAACGGCCGTGGCCGCTGAGCCGACGACGGTCACACCGTCCCTGGTCGCGGGGCAGGAGGGGGCCTGGCGCTTCGTTGCGGGCGACTGGAGCATGGCTGAGGGAGTGCTGACGCAGGGAAACCCGGACCGGTTGGGTGCCGCACTGCTCGCCGAGCCGGCGATGTCAGACGTCACTTTGACGCTGGACTTCAACATTGCCCCCGTCGGCAACGGGGTCCGCGCCGCCGCTGTCATGCTGCGTGCCACCGGTACCCTGAGCTACTACTGGGTGCACCTGGACTCCAAGTTCAACCAGGTGATCCTCGTCCGCTCCACGCCCCAGAATACCTGGATGGAGATCAAGCGCCGCGGTGGCATCAAGCTGGACAATGACACCTGGCACGCCCTGAAGGTCACCGCCCGGGGGCCGAAGCTGACGATCGTCGTCGATGAGCAGGAGGTCTTCAGTGTCGAGGACACGGTCCTGACGGCTGGCCGCGTCGGAGTGGGCACCAGTCAGGGCAAGGTGCAGTTCCGCAACATCAAGCTGGAAGGGCAGGTGCAAGGCGACATGGCGCCATTGAGGGTCGAGGAGCCACCCTTCAAGGTCATCTCGCGTGGCGAGGTTTCCGGGCCGTACCAGGCGTTCCCCGATGCCTGCCGGCTGGCCAACGGTGACATTCTCGTGGTGTTCTATGCCGGCTACGGCCACGTGTCACTGCCGAATGCCGAGTGGCCGAAGGGTGGCCGCGTCTGCATGGTCCGCTCGAGTGATGAGGGCCGCACCTGGAGCAAGCCCCAGGTCCTGTTTGATGATGAGCAGGACAACCGCGACCCCCACATCGCCCAACTGAGCGACGGCACGGTGATCTGCAGCTTCTTCAACTACTGGCGCAAGGACAACAAGACCGAGTTCGTCTCCTGCATCGTCAGCTCCACCGATGGCGGCCAGACGTGGGACCAGACGGCACAGCCGGTGACACCGGTGAACTGGGCGGTGTCCGCCCCGGTGCGCGAGCTCAAGGATGGCACCTACCTGCTCGGTGTCTACTCCGAAGGCGGTGGGAAGGCGTGGGGAGGCGTTGTGCGGTCCACCGACAAGGGCAAGACCTGGAGCGCCCCCATCGACATCGGCAAGGAAGCCAACCAGTACCTGGATGCGGAGACGGATGTCATTGAGCTGAAGGACGGCACCGTCTACGCGGCCCTGCGCTCCAGCAAGGTCAACATGTACGTCGCGACCAGCGCGGACAAGGGCCTCACGTGGACAACTGCGCGGGACGTCGGGTTCAAGGGCCATGCCCCCCACCTGCTGCGGCTGAGCACGGGCGAG
>CAZIWQ010000397.1:0-6292 GCA_964542355.1 uncultured Armatimonadia bacterium | reverse complement strand
CACCGCCCGCACGATCCCCCATGTGCGGACGGCGATGGGGCGGGTCGTGAAGGACGGGGCCATCATCCAGCGCGGGCGCAAGCGCGAGCGCGTGATGGGCCGCTTCATCGGCTTTCCGGCCTCGCGGCGTCCGCCGATCAACGACCTCTGGCTGGTCGAGGGGCGGACGCTGGCCAGCGGCGAGGAGGCGGTGCTGGAGCGCCAGTTCGCCCGCGACAACGCCTACCGGATCGGTGACCGAATCAAGTGCTCCTACCGTACCCACGAGCGCGAGTTTACCATCGTCGGCTTTGCCAGCAGCCCGGAGTACGTCTACCTGGTCCCCTCCAAGCACATGATGTTTGTCTCGCGGGGGACCTTCGGGGTCGTGTTCATCGAGGAGGAGCGGGCACGCGAGTGGCTGGGCACCGGATCGCAGATCACCCAGGTGCACTGTCTGACCGATCCCGGTCACGAAGCCGAGGTGCTGGACAAGCTCACGGGGCTGACGCGCTCCTACGGCCTCGAGACGGCATACGTGCAGGCCGAGCAGCCGAGCAAGAAAGTACTGACGATGGATCAGCAGGGCTTTGCGCAGAGCAGCCGCACCTTTCCGGTGCTGTTTCTGGCCGCGGCCGGGCTCTCGCTGTATGGTGCCCTCAACCGCATTGTCCGGCTGCAGGTGACGGTCATTGGGACCCTGCGGGCGTGTGGCTTCACGCGCCGCGAGATCCTGCTCCAGCACATCATGCAGGGCGTCCTCATCGCGTTCGCGGGTGCCGTCCCGGGGGTGGTCCTGGGGCACCTGATGGCAGTCTGGCTCAACGGCCTGTACGTCCATGAGCTGCAGCTCCCCACGGGCTCCTCCGCGCCCCACTGGGACATCATCGCGAGCGGGTTCGCGCTGGCAGTGGGCATCGGGCTCGTGGCGGCGCTGTTCCCGGCGCGCCTGGCCGCGGGGCTGTCGCCGGCCATCGCGATGCGCGGTGACATCGACGCGGGCGGGCGCCTGGGCCTCCAGGTGCTCATCACCCGGTGGCTGCAGTTCGCCCCCGTGCTCTACCGCATCCCGCTGCGGGGCATCTTCCGCCGCGCCTCGCGCACCTTGCTAGCGGTGGCCGGCATCACGGGGGGGGCGTGCATCATCCTGACAACCTTCGGGCAGTACGTTGCCACGATGGAGGCGATTGACGAGTACGTCACGGACAGCCGGCGCTACGAGATCGATGTCCAGTTCGCCAGCCCGGGGGGCGCGCCGCTGGCTCACGCCGTCGCGAGCCTCCCGGGTGGGCGCGCCGTCGGGCTCACGGTCTCCCTGCCCGTGCGCATCAGTAGCGCCCGGGGCGCGGGCGAGCTGATCCTGATGGGCCTCGAGCGCGGACAGCGGCTCCTGCACATCCGCACCCTCACCGGAGCGCCGATGGTCGTCACTCCGGGCAGCGTGTGGATTCCGCGGCAGCTCGCCCGGCGGCTGCGGGCCGAACCCGGCGACCCGGTGCGCGTCGAGTGGGTTGAGACCAGCCGCCGGCACCGCGTCGAGACCACCATGCGGGTCGCCGGCCTGCTGGATGTCACGATGGGCAACAGCGCCTACGGGGAGTACCATGATGTGCGGCGCGCCCTGGCCGACCGCGTCTGGCCGCAGAGCTCCTACGGGGCGCACTTCGACTGCGCACTGAGCGAGGTGTGGGCGTTCAAGCGCCGCTTCGAGCGCTCCGACCACGTGGTCGTCGTCTCCACGAGCGAGGACATCCGCCGCGAGATCAAGCAGCAGATGGCGATGATGTTCACGTTCCTCGGCGTCATGCTGGCCTTCGGCTCGATCCTGGCGGGGGCTGCAATCCAGAGCGTGGGAACGGTCTCGCTGATCGAGCGGACCCGCGAGCTGGCGACGCTGCGCAGCCTGGGCTTCACCGCCCGGACGACGGCAGGGCTGGCGGGGCTGGAGCTCTTGTTCCTCGCCGTCGTCGGCCTGATCGTCGGCTTGCCGTTCGGGGCGTGGCTCAACGAGTACCTACTACGAGCATACCAGACCGAGACGATGTCATTCCGGACGTACCTACCGCCATGGGTGCATCTGATGACGGTTGGCATCGTGCTTGCGCTGGTGGGGTACTCCTCGTGGCTGGGGGCCCGCCGGCTGCGCGACCTGGATCTTGCGGCCGCGACCAAAGCGCGCGAGTAGACACCTCCCGCCGTTTCCGCCGTCTTCCGTGTGTTCCGTGTATTCCGTGGTCAGCTCAGCCGTTCTCCCCTTCCGGCCGTTCCCCCGCTCCCGTCGTTCCTCTTCTTCCGCCGTCTTCCGTGTGTTCCGTGTATTCCGTGGTCAGCTTAGCCGTTCTCCCCGTCCCTCAGTACACCTCCACCTCACGCACCCACATGATGTTCGGGCGGGCGCGGGCGCCGCCCGCATCCGGCTGCAGAACGCGCACGCGTGTCGTGGCCACCGGCTCGAAGCTGAGCACCGTCGGGTCCCCCTCTCCCCCGTTCTCGAGTCGTGCGGCATCGTGCCACGTCCCTCCCACGAACGCCTGGGCCACTACCCGGCGCGCGACCCACGTGGCGCCGAGGTCGACAGCCCAGTGAACCACCACCGCGCTAACGCTCATCTCGCGCGGCAAGGTGATCTCCACCCAGTGCTCACCCCGGGCGTCGGCGGAGGCCCAGGCGGCCTTCGACCACTCGACACCCGCGGTGTCCACGACACCGTCGATCACCGCGGCGGGAGCATAGCCGCTATAGGAGCTGTCCGCCTGAACCGTGGTCCCCGGCGTGAGCGCCAGGTTCGGATCGGCCTCCGCCAGTAGCAGGTCATCAAACCACGCCGTCCCCTCCTGGTCACGGAACAGCACGTAGAGCGTGGCATCCTGCACGGGTTTGGCGACACTGATGACCTTCTCCGAGAACTGCCAGTCGGTGATGGACTTGTCGAAGGTCGCCACCTGGCCGTAGAGCGCGCCGCCGCCCACAAAGTGCAGGTCCACGTAGAGCGAGTAGTTCGGGCCACGTGAGGCCGCCGGGGTGAGGGCATTCTCGGTCATGCCGATCGTCGTGATCTGCTGCGCATCGCCGCCCGGCTTCTGGTAGCGGCTCCAGCCATGCACGACCAGGGGCCGCGCCGTCTTCTGTGCGAGTACCAGGCGTTGCGAGGCCCCCCCGGTCTTCACCTGACCGGTGGCGCTGACCCGCAGGGACGACTTGCCGGAGTGCACGACGGTGTGATCGCGCGCATACCCGCCGGGCGCGTAGCGCCCCCAGGCGGCGGCCTGGCCCCCTGCCTCCTGCTCGAACCCACCGTTGGTGAGCAGGTTGGCCTGTGGCGGGACGTAGAGCGCAGGCTGCTCGTGGACGCGCTGTTGTCCCTCCCAGCTCACGGTCACGCGAGTCGTGCGCCATCCCGCCTTCTCACCCTCCGCGGCGGTCAGGTCGAGGGGCACGCGCGCCTCCTCCCCCGCCTTGAGCGACACCGTCTTGTCCGCCCACGGGGCGGTGAAGCCCCGGGGCGGCGTCACCACGATCCGGGCGTCCAGCGCCCGTTCCTGCCGGCAATTCTCGACGCTGAGCAGGAGGCGCTGGGTGCGCCCTCCGCCGGTCTCGCCGACGCGCGCCAGCGTGGTCTCACACGCCGGCACGGTCTTGACGACGCCTTCGCGGCGCAGCGGGAGTGTGTGCCCATCCGCGAGCTGAGCGGTCGCGGTGACTGCCACGCTGCCGCCCGGCGCAGTGGGGTTGGTGCGGGTGAGATGGAGTGAGACGCGGCTGCTCTCTCCGGCCGGCACCAGGGCGACCTCCCCCGGGGCCGTCGCGAGTTGCCAGCCTTCCGGCGGCATCACCGCGAGGCGGACGCGCTCCATCGCCAGCGCACCCGCGGTGAAGACTGCGGTGAGGTGCGCGTCCTCGCCCTCAGATACGTTGCCGCCACCCTCCAGCGCCATCTGCCACCCGGTCAGGACACTCGCCGCCCGCCCGAGGCGCCCCCCTGCAACCCCGACGGCGGCGGCGACGCTCAGCCAGTCGGCACTCTCGGCCACAAGCGCGGCGCGCCGCTGCTCCAGCTCCGCGGCCCGGGTCAGCAGCAGCGAGCACAGCGTCGGGGGCGTCTCCCCCTTGTTAGCCCCGTCCGCAAGCGACTTCACGGTCTCCTGCAGGGCGACCAGCTCGCGCCCCATCGCGGGGGCCGAGGGAGGCACGGCCTTGCGCGTGAGCGGCAGCAGCCCCTCCTCCTTCCCTTCTCCGACACCCACGATGGTGGGATCGTCGAACCACACCGTGGCGTCGCCCGGCCCGGGGGTAGTTGCCACCATCACCAGCTCGACCGCGGTCGCCTCCGCGGGGGCGCTCGCCTCGTGCTGGAGCTGCCGCCAGTCACTGGAGGCGCTCAGGCCCCCCGGGAGCGTCACCATGCCGAGGTCCTTGTTGGTCTTGTCGCGCCAGCGGAAGTAGAAGTGCAGCGACCCGGCGGCCGCGAACGTCGCCTTGGCCCACATCGAGACACGAATCTTGCGTGCCGCTCCGAGCGCGACTGTCGTCGACTGGGTGGCGCGGGCCTTCCCGCTAAGCACTGCACGAGTGGCACGCGGGGCCGAGTGAAACACCGTGCGGTCGGAGGCGTAGCTAACCGTGCCCTCCTTGTAGGTAGTGAAGCCGGTGGGAACCCCGTCGTCCTCCGGGTCGGCCTCGAAGTCGATGGGCAGCTTCTGCGTGAGCTTGTCCTGGAGGCGACTGCCGGCGATCTGCAGATGGCGGCCGGCCTCGTCGACATCCCACGCCCCCAGCCGCGACAGGGCATCGCGCACCGCGAGCACGGCGGCGCGCCGCGGCGGCACCGCCACGGTGAGTGTCAGGCCGCGTGCCGTTTGCGCGCTCGGCACCAGGGCGGCGTCCGCCAGGTTGGCGACGCAGGCCTGCGCGTCGCGGGCCCAGCCCAGCTCCCCCAGCGCGACGTCAAGCTTGATGGTGATCGCCGGCCCCTCCCGCAGGGGGTTGTAGACGACGAAGTTGAGGTTGGCGCCACTGCCGAAGCGCTCGACGATGACGCGCGCGTCGGAGGCTCGCGCGTGGGTCACCGGCTCCCAGCCGGCGAGGGCCAGCCGTCGCACGAGCGGGAGGTACTCGACAAAGATCGGCCTGTAGCGGTTGTACCAGTCAGGGCGCTCGAAGAACGAGTGGTAGAACTCGACGTTGGTGTTGCTGAAGATCTTGAACAGGCTCGGCTCGGCGGCGTACGGCAGGCATGCGTTCATGTAGTCGACCAGGTATGGCGACAGGTCGCGATCGAACCGCTCCTCCAGCCGCGGCTTGTACAGCAGCAGCAGCGGCTTGTGATACAGCAGCGTCCGTGCGTAGGTCAGGTAGCCCAGCGTCACCGGATCGTTCTCAATCGATGGCTCCAGCTCCGCCCCGCCCGCATCGAGATACCCGGCCGAGAAGGGGAACTGCGAGGGAACACCATTGGCCATCGTCAGCCGTCCGGTCGCGTGCATCCGCTCGGCCACGCGCTTGAGGAACTTGTAGGAGCTGAAGGCCCCGCACAGGATCGGGCGCTTCGTGTCGGTGCCGATCGTCAGCGGCGACTCGGCGAACGGGAACTGCTCGCGCGCGTAGTTGTCCAGCGGACGCTCATCCACCCCGTCGAAGTAGAACCCATCGATGAACGCCTCCGGGCGGTTGTAGCGAGCCACCAACTCCTCGACCCGCTTCATCGTCTCCTCGCCGGTGGTAGGACCCCGGTTGAGCTGCGCGAGGTCCGGGTCGGCGTTCGCCGGGAACATCGCGTACCAACCGACGGGCCCGAACTTCGAGGGCGCCCAGTGCGCGCTGCCAATGCTGTAGTGGAGCTTGCCCTGCGCGTTGACGGCGGAGCAGTTCACGACCATCTGCGCCTGCCGGCGCACCGCGGGGTCCTCCGACTTGAGGTCGGCCGCAAGCTTCTCCTGCACGAACTCGTCGGTCGGGCGCTCCTTGCGCTCCGGCATCCACAGCCACGCCCAGAGCGGCGAGATGTAGGAGAAGCTGTAGACGCCGTGCGCCTCATCATAGCCAATGTCACCCGCCCCCTCCTGGAACCGGAAGTTGAAGTCCTCCGCGTCCGCGACTTTGGCGATGTTGGTGAACGGCATCCACAGCCCTTCCTCCGCGGCACGGCGGCGGAAGGCCTCGGGACACAGGGAGTAGTACTTGGCCGTCGCCGAGCGGAAGCCCCAGGCGGGGTCGGCCGTGAAGAGCATGAGCGCGAAGTCTGCGCGTGATGTGAAAGCATTCGTCAACTGACTGAGGACGAAGTCTCAGTCCGCAGAGAACGCCTTCGCCATGG
>CAZIWQ010000396.1:2178-6292 GCA_964542355.1 uncultured Armatimonadia bacterium | reverse complement strand
CTGAGCCTGAAGTTCGCGAGCGGGGCCATTGGGAAGACGCTGGTCACCATCGGCTGCAAGCGCCCCTACTCGCTGGGGCTCAGCCTCTATGGCAGCGCGGGGACCCTGACGGACGAGAGGCTGTTCCTCAGCCGCTACCCGGGTCTGCAGGACTTCATGCCGGTGCCGCTGGCGCCCCATGTCCATGAGGGGAACAACGTCTTCGACGAGCAAGTAGCGCACCTGGTGGAGTGCCTGGATGAGGGGAAGCAGCCGATGGCCGACGTGGTGGAGGGCGCCAAGACAGTGGCGACGTGCCTGGCCGGGATCGAGTCGCTCAAGACCGGATGCCCGGTGCCGGTGGACAACGACTTCTAGCCGGACGGCATGGCGTCCGCCTACTTCACCGGCGTCGTCCAGGCCTCGGCGATCCCCTCGCCCTCCAGCGGCTTCGTGACGTCCTCGAACACGTTCTCCCGCAAGACCGTGTGACGCGCCGTCTTCCCCACCCGGATGCCGGTGCGCGAATGCCGGACCGTGCAACGCTCGACGAGCGTGTCCTCGGTCACACCCTCGATGCGGAAGTAGGCCTGGCTCTGCAGCACATTGCGCCGGAAGATGTTCCCGCGTGCCAGCGGGCCCGGGTAGGTGGCGTCGCTGTTGCTGGTGGTGACGCCAAAGAACGCCGGTCCCCACACGCGTCCGCCATACCCGCTCCCCTCGGTCAGCTCGTTGTCGAGGAACTGACAGCACCAGGCGGGCTGCCAGCCCCAGCCGTGGGGGTTGAGGCCCCACGTGAAGAAGCCGTCGATGCGCGCCCCCCGGTTCTCCGCGACGATGATGTCGATGGCCGAGCCGTAGAGCTGCATCGCCCCGCCGTCGAGGAAGGTGTTGCCGATGAACAGGTTCCGGCCGCGGAAGGGGACGATGGACAGCACCGAGGTAGCATCCGGCACGATGTCCCACGGCCGGTCCACCTCCCACTCCCGCCCCTGGTTGGCGGTGACAAAGCGGTACTGCCCGGCACCCGCCCCGTCCAGCACGAGCACGGTGGCGCCCTTGTAGTCCGTATGGGCCCGGGGGGCGTAGTCGTGGAACTCGGGGTCGGCGACGAGCGTGAGGTGCGTGCCCTGCACCGTGGCGGCCTTGCCGAGGTAGGCCCCACCCCCGGCATCGAAGGTCATGATCTCGCGGTCGCCCCCGTAGACGTGCCGCACCCGGTTGTCGGCGAAGTACAGGTTCTGGGCGAAGTTGTTCCAGTACGTTGAAGCGCCCACACTCACGCCTTCGACGGTGTTGCGCTCGAAGATCAAGCCCTTGATGTTCTCGCACCCGTACAGGTGCCCGTGGAGGTCGTTGTCGGCGATGATGCCGTACCAGGGGCCCTTGTCACCGGAGAAGCCCCAGGGGCCGGTCACGATCGCGCGGCTCGGACCATTGCCGGGCGCGGCAGCGTAGATGTCGCAGCCCGTGACCTGGAAGTTGCGCCCCAGGATGTGCACCGCGGCCGTGGGCTCGTGCTTGGGCTTGATGACGGAGCTGCGCACGGCATCGGGGATGGCGCGGATGCGCACACGCTCGAGGCGGAAGCGGTCGGAGTCGGGGGTGTCCGCCACGACGGTCTGGTAGTTGAAGCAGTACACGCTCAGGTCCTGCAGTGCGCAGCGGGTGCCGCGGATCAGGGGGCGCGGCGGGTCGGCGTCGTTGCGCCAGTAGAGGTTCACCAGGCCCATGCCCTCGCCCCGCAGCACCGTCCCCGGAGGAATGGTGAGCTGGCCCTTCACATCATACGTGCCGCGCCGCAGCAGGACGACCCCGCCGCCATTGGCCTGCGCCTGCTCCAGCGTCTCGCGGATTGCCTTGTCGGTGTCGCCCGGCTCGCCCTCCACCGGGACGGTGAAGAGATCTGTCTTCCAGGCCACCGGTGCGATGATGCTCAGCTTGCCCGCCTGACGCCAGGTAGCCTCCCCGCCCAGGCCGTTGTGGATGAAGACGGCGTAATCGCCGGGCGCGAGCGTCGGTGGCAGCGCGGCGGTCAACGCCCAGCACGAGGCCCGGGTGACCCCCAGGGCTGTCGCGGCACCCCGCGCGTCGCGCAGCACCACCTGCCCCTCGCCACCGAACCCGAGGCACTTGCCGAACGCCCGCACCCAGCCACCGGGCGTCCCGGCGAGGCCCTCATCCGCCTGCAGCCACCAGGGATCAGGAGCGTTAGCCAGGAGCGTGTTCGATGTCTGTGCCCCGCAGCGCACGCGGAGCGCGTAGACCCCGGGCTTCCAGGCGGCGGGGATAACCGCCTTCGCCGACTGGGGTGCGACCTGCAGCGGGGGCAGGGCCGTCCAGGCGGGCACCTCCGGCACCGGCTTCTCACCGGGGCTGCCGGCCGGCGCGTCGGCCAGGCGCGCGGCCTCGACGATGCAGTCAGGGCTGCAGCCCTGGCCGAGCAGCATAGCGGTCTCATCCGGGCGCACCGGGTCGGACACCCAGGTGACGGTCGGAGCGGCCAGCGCGCAGGCGCTCACCAACAGGCCACCCGCGAGCGCGAGCGCAGTCACAGGCAGCCGGCTGATCGGGGTCATGGGGAACACGATCCTCTCTCTTATCCTGTGCGTGGCTCGCAGAACAGACCGAGCTCTCTGATCGCGGGACAGACCGGTGCCTGCACGATGCGCAGGCGGACCTTGTCGGTGGTCACCGGCTCTCCGCGCACCAGGCGCTGCACCCCGATGCTGGTCCCGGTGGCATACGGTACCCAGGCACCCTCCTGCCAGGTGTCGAGGGCAAACTCGTCCACGCGCTGCCCCAGTGGTGTGAACTCGCGCAGCCGGACCACATTGAAGGTCGCCGCCGCGGGCAGCTCGAGCACGAGCGCGGGTGTGGTGACCTCGTCGTCGGTGGCCCAGTAGGTGTCGGCCTGCCCATCCAGTACCCGAGCCGCGGCGAACGCCTCCGCCCCACCGCGCACGTTGTCGGCGACGGCGCGGGCATCGCGCGCGAGGTCGGTGGCGAAGGTCGCATCGAGCGCTCGGCGCCACTCACGCAGAGAGGCGACATCGTTCTCATGGATCAATCCGCGACGGTCGGGGGGCAGGTTGAGCAGCAGGTTGCAGCCTCGCCCGACGGACTCGTAGTAGATGTGGAGCAGGTCGGCGGGCGGCCGTACGGCCTCGTCCTGGCTCGCGTGGTAAAACCACCCCGGGCGAATCGAGACGTCGACTTCCGCCGGCCGCCACTGTGCCCCGCCGCGCGCGCCGTGGTGCAACAGCGTCAGGTCGGCGAGGCCCGGGAGCGCACCGGCCGGGTCGATCGTCGCCCAGCACGGCTCCCCGGCATACCCCGACTCATTACCGACCCAGCGGATGTCGGGGCCGGCGTCGCTGAACATCACCGCACCCGGCTGCAGCTCGCGCACGAGCGGCCAGGTGTTCTCCCAGTCGTAGTAGCTGGTCTTGTCGATGGTGCGTGTCTCCCGCGCGCCGCCATAGTAGCCGTCGCCCCCGTTGGCACCGTCGAACCACACCTCGAAGATCGGGCCATACCCGCTCAGGAGCTCACGCAGTTGGTTGCGGTAGTAGGTGATGTACGCGTCGGTGGCGTACTCGCTGTGGTTGCGGTCCCACGGCGAGAGATAGACGCCGAACAGCAGCCCCTGGCGCTGACAGGCCGCGGAGACCGCCCCGACAACATCTCCCCGGCCGCCCTGCCATGAGCTGTACTTGACCGAGTGCTCGGTATAGGCACTGGGCCACAGACAGAATCCGTCGTGATGCTTGGCAGTCAGGACGAGGCCCTGCATGCCGGCCTCGCGGGCGGTCGTGACGATCTGGTCGGCATCGAAGGCGGTCGGGTTGAAGACGTCCGGCGCCTCGTCGCCGTAGCCCCACTCCATGTCGGTGAACGTGTTCACGGTGAAGTGGAGGAAGCCGGTGACCTCGAGCTCCTGCCAGCGCCGCTGGCGGTCGCTGGGGATGGCGCCGTAGGGCTTGGGCGCACCGGGTGCGGCCGAGGCCGCGCTCGCGAGAGCAAGAACCGTCAGAGCTAGCAGCAGTGTCAAGAGCATACCGTCAACATCCTTTCGTGATGCCACCGAGGTGGCACGCCATGGTGCACAGAACACGGTATCGTCGCCGCTCAG
>CAZIWQ010000396.1:0-2168 GCA_964542355.1 uncultured Armatimonadia bacterium | reverse complement strand
GACCCGCCAGCGCACGGATGCCGTCTGCGAG
The DNA here is from genome assembly GCA_964542355.1 of uncultured Armatimonadia bacterium. GTDB lineage: Bacteria > Armatimonadota > Zipacnadia > Zipacnadales > JABUFB01 > CAZIWQ01. The sequence goes on along the minus strand of CAZIWQ010000396.1, from coordinate 2,137 downwards.
GTCGCGGAAGTCGTCCGGGTCGAAGAGGGAGGGAGTGTCGGCATACGCCTTCACGAGCGTGCCCGCAAGCTCCAGCGTCAGCTCGTCTTGCGTGATGTCGGCACCGCACCAGCGCACCAGCCACTCGCGGAGACAGCGCACCAGCTCCTTCCCGCCGAAGTCGCGCAGGAAGCTGGTCTCTGCCAGGTACGCGGGGGCGGATACCTCGGCCAGCACTTGCCGGTACCTGGTCTCGGCAGTGTCGGGGTGGAGGGCCGCGCTGACGGCCAGGCAACTGGCCGCAGAACTGACCCGCTCGCACTCCGAACGGATAGCCAACACGCACTCATCAGGGCTGAACAGGCTACCGTCATCGTGCACAAGGCGCGGGCGCTGGACTTGAGGCCTGCCCGGTTGGTGCATGTCCCTCTCGATCGCCGCGAGGGTCATTGCGGCGGCCTCGACGGGGGCGCGTGTCTGCGCGCAGTCCGCGAGGGCCTGCTTCACATCCTCGAGAGTAGCGGGCAGGGCCTCTGCCCAACTCCGCACGCCGACCACGTCACGCGCGAGCGAGCTCCGGAGGTCTGTCAACGCCCGGAGTACGACACGGGGTTCGAGGAGGTAGTTCTCGATCTCGTGCCGCCGCCACATGAACCCACGCCTGTCATCAGAGAATGAGCGATTCGCCTTCTCGACGGGCTGGTAGTCCCTGTCCTCGACGTATGCAGTGACGGTCTCCGAGCCGCGTGCATTCGCGATGTACGCAGCCACTGCTCCGAGGCCCTTGTCCCCCCCGCTCCCCTGCACCTCGATCTCTGCGCCCACCAGGTGGCGATTCACGAGGCTCTCAATCACGCTGATCTCGAAGGAGGGGTCCGCGTCGAACCCATCATCGCTCGCGGTGGCAGCCTCGCAGACCAGGATGATCTCCGGCATCAGCCCTCACCCCCCCGACGGGGCGGGCCACCGAGCTCACCCAGGCGCACGATGGAGGCCCTGGGAGCCAGATCGCGGAGGTACGCCGAGTGCGTCGTCATGATGAGTTGGTTGTCCTCGCCCATCTCCGCCAGCGCATTCACCAGCTTGCGTTGCCAGAGGGGGTGCTGATGCAGCTCCACCTCGTCGACTAGTACAATCGAGCGGTGGATGTGCTCGGAGGCGAACCGCATGAGGAACAGCAACACCATCTGCTCACCACTACTGAGGCCGTCGTAGCGGAACTCGTGCGTGCCGTCGCTGAAGAGGATGTCCAGGTTCCCCACCTCGTCCTGGATCGGTCCGACGATCGTGTGCGGGTAACATACCCGCGCATATCGGTCCTTCAGAGCCCTGAAGGTGTCCTGGTCTTCGGCTGTCACGTTGACGACTGCGGCCTTCACGGCCAGGCCCAGGAGGAGTGTCCGGGGATCCCTCGTGTACCTAGCGCCTTCGTCCTGCCCGTTACCCCGGCCTGCCACGACGTCCCATAGGTCACGAGGGATCACCTTGCCCAGCCCCGTGCGCTGTTGGTCGAATGTGAACACCCCGCCGAGACGCCGGAGCCAGGAGAAGCCAATCCCCGGGACGTGGAGGTTGCGGGCCGCAAGCACCCGGGCCCTGAGAAGCGCTGGCGCAGAGGGGGGATCGAGTCGGACCAGCTCGTCTGAAGCGTCCCCGTACGGGTACTCCCACGCGACGGTCACGACTCTCTCCGGGGGCACGACCGAACGCTGGTCCGCAAGCCGTATGACCTCCCTCGCCGCCGCGATCTCGTCTTCGCTGAACTGCAACGTGCAAGTCACTTGTGTCCGGACCGCCCCCCGCCTGACGACGCGGCCCGGCTCCAGACGGAAGTCGGGGCGCGTCGCCGGCAGCTCGAGGGCAGGCCCCAGGCACGCCGCGATCGCGTCCAGAATGGTCGTCTTGCCGCTCGCGTTGGGCCCGACGAGAAGCACGGAGTTACGGGGGCGCCCCAACTCGTCGCGGAAGTCCAGCTTGAGGTGCTCTATCGAGCGGAAGTCGCGGATCTCGAGCTGTACTAGCTTCATCGGCTTCACCTGACTCGTGCGGCGGGGCTTCCCATACCGCCCCGATATCCTGCGGCCCCCGGCTTGCCGCACCACTGAGGATACGCCAACACGCCCGAGGCGTCCACCGGACCGGGAGCCGCGCGCGAATG
>CAZIWQ010000395.1:0-6305 GCA_964542355.1 uncultured Armatimonadia bacterium | reverse complement strand
TCCCCTCCGCTCCGCTCCCCGGAACGGCGACGGCAACGACTCGCCCTCACCCCGGCCCTCTCCCGGAGGGAGAGGGCCGGGGTGAGGGCGTGCCCCGATCTCCGGAGCAGCGGGGCCCGGGGCTGAGGCAGATATGCCGTGCCGTCTGTTGTGCGGCTGCGGGCACAGCAAAGACCGGCGCCGGGCGACGGTCTCCTCAGCTCCCTCAACGGCAAGCGGCCGCGTGGGACGGCATTTCCCGCCTCGTCCCCGCTTGCCCTTCACCCATCGCGGCAGGACTGGCGACGCCGAGCGCCGAACTAGCCCCCCACTACCCCCGGAGGTGTTCCGATGAGTTCCCGTCCCGTCGGCCTGGTGTGTGCGCTGATCGTGGTGGCCGCGTCCGTCTCAGCCTTGGGCGCCGAGAGCTTCACCCGTGACGGGCGCGTCTACGTGCGACGCCCGTGGGGTGTCGAGCGCCCGGCGCCCCGGTTGACCGCGGAGGAGCAGGAGCGGGGCTGGGTTGCGTTCGTGCCCGGCGAACAGGACGGGATCGGGCCCCGGGCGTATCCGACGCGCAGCGAGATCGAGGCGTCACTGACCATGTTCGCCTGTCCCGGCGAGGTCGAGCCCGCCACCTTCGGTGTCTATGCGAGCCGGGCGGTGACCGGCGTGACGGCGCAGGCCGCCCGGCTGGTGGGAGGGCACAAGTCCGCCATCCCGGCCGCGGCGCTCGAGATCCGCACCGTCCGCGTCTGGCCGCAGCGCACCTCATGGCAGACCCACGAGTATGTCGTCATCCCCGAGCTCTTGGAGAAACGCTACGAGGTCGACATCGCCGCCGGTGCGCTTCAGCAGTACTGGCTCACCCTGACCGTCCCCCGCGACATCACCCCGGGGAGCTACGAGGGCTGCGTGCGCGTTGCGGTCGGGTCGCAGCAGCATCTCATCCCCCTGCGGCTGCGCGTACTCCCGTTCCGGCTGCAGCCACCGGCCGGGAAGGCCTGGGGCCTGTGGCCGGACACCTCGCGCTGGCGCCGCTTCAGCGACGATGAGATCATGGCCGAGCTGGCCGACTGGAAGAGCCACGGGATCACGGGCGCGATGATGTACCCCCTCACCCACGGCAAGTTCACCTTCCAGGATGGCAAGCTGGCGGCCGACCTGAGCGAGTTCGACCGCTGCATGCGCCTGTATGTCCGCGCCGGGCTCGGCGAACCAGTGGTTGCCAGTTGCCAGGGCCTCGCCGCCCTCGTCCACCGACTGCTCGGCCGGCCCGCGGACGACTATGGTCCCGAGTTTGCCGACCTCGCCACGCAGATCGTGCGGCGCATCGAGGCCCTCCGCACGGAGAGGGCGTGGCCGGCGTTCATCTATCATACCGTCGATGAGCCCGGCGGCCATATCGCGGTGCAGCAGGAGGCTCGCGAGACGCTCCGCATCCTGCATGAGGCGGGCTTCACCACCTTCACCACGGCCGACATCGACTTCACCGCCAGGGTCCTCTCCCCGTTTCTGGATGTGAGGTGCTACAGCATTGGGGTGTGCGGCCGCTCGGCGGAGCAGGCCCGCGCGCGGCAGGCCGAGTGCCACGCCGCCAAAGCGCAGTATTGGTGGTACGGCACCGGCTGCTATACCGGGCAAGAGGGGACGATGGCCGTCAACCGCCACTACAGCGGGTTCTTGTTCGACAAGACGGGAGCCCGGGGCGCCTGGGCGTGGACCTTCCAACGGCCCCGGGCCAGCGCCTACGATGACTTCGACGGCCCCAAGGATGCCTGCCTCACGTACCCCTCGCCGGACGGGAAGCCCCCGCTGGTGCCCACACTGCAGTGGGAGGGGATCCGCGAGGGCGTCGATGACGCGAAGTACCTCGCCACCTTGCGCCGCGCCATCGCCGACCTGCGCGCCGACAAGCGTGCGGGAGCGGCCGAGCTGGCCGCGCGCACGGAGTACGGGCTGAAGCTGGTGCTCGACGCCATCCCCTGGTTGGGGGAAGCGGAGCTGTCGAGCAGGCAGGCCCAGGTGGCACGGTGGAAGCTTGCGGCCCTCCTGCTGGAGTCCGCGCGCCTGCTGCACAACGACCCTACGCTCTCACCCGGCCCCGGCACCGTGCGCTCGACGGCGACCCCGACGCTGGACTGTACCCTGGCCACCGATGGCGGCGAGGAGTTGGAGCCGGCCCTGCCGGTGGCGAGTGCCCCCCGCCTCTCCCGCGCGCCGCAGGTCGACGGCAAGCTCGACGCCGTGTGGGACGACGCCTTCAAGATCGACGACCTCGTCGCCCAGGATGGCTCAGAGAACCGCCACCGCACCGAGGCCTGGATCGCTCGCGATGCCCGCCGGCTGTATGTCGCCTTCTTCTGTCACGAAGACCAGATGCCGAGCCTGCGCGCCGCCGTCACCGAGAAGGACGGGCCGGTGTGGAGCGACGATTCGGTGGAGGTGTTCGTAGACGGAGACGGAGCCGGGCGTTCCTACGCCCACTTCATGCTCAATGCGCTGGGGACGCGGAGCGAGGCGTGGGCTACCGTGCGACCCGGGGGCACTGACGGGCCACCCCTGCCGGCGGACATGGTGGAGAACAGCCGCTGGAACCCGACCTGGGAGGGTGCTGCCGCCCCGTGTGAGGGGGGCTGGTGCGCGGAGCTGGCGATCCCGCTCGCCCTCATCGGCGGTGGCGCGGACGGGGTGTGGAGCATGAACCTCAATCGCACGCGGCGTGTGGCGGGCGGCACTGAATATGGCTGTTGGTCACCGACGCGCGGGGGGTTTGGCAACCCCGCCCGCTTCGCGAAACTGGCCCTGACCGCTCCCGGGATCAACCTGACGGGGGTCGTGCTCGCGCGCCCGACCTGGGGAGACAATCGCCTGCTACTGCGAGTCGACAACCGCGCAGGAGTCGCAGAGGTCGAGGCACGAGCCTTCGCGCACTCCGCTGCCGCTCCCCCAGCGCCCACGCATCTGGTGCTCGGGTCGGGGATGAACGAGGTGGAGCTGGACTGCGAGCTGGGCCGGCCCGGGGCCAATGACATCACGCTGGAGCTGGTTCCGCTCAGTGTCTGGCAGAGCCCCGGTGCGGCGCCGCCGGGCCGCGTCCGCCACAACATGTCACAGGGCGATCTCGCGGCCCTGCGCAGCCAACTGCGACCGCTACGGGGGGCCCCGCTGCGTCTGCGCTTCCGCCGCTGGCTCCCCGCCCCCCTCGTGGTCGCCGAGGGCAAGCACGAGATCATCGACGGCCAGCCGGGCTTCGACGTCCGTGCCGCCCTGAACCTGGGACGCCGCTGTGGCCTCGATGCCGCCCTGAAGCTGTGCGTCCTGCGGGGCGACAACAGCCTGGCTGCGAGTAGCCTGCAGCCCCTCGCCGGCGACGCGGCGTATGTCAACGTCGGCACGGCCGGCCTCGCACCCGGCCGCTACACTCTCCTGCTCACGCTCCGGGGACCCGAGAGGAACCTGGCCACCAGCCAGGTGAGCTTCACCATCATCCCTGGGCCGTGGCGGTAGCGCCGGTTCGACTGGCAGGTCCTTCGCTGTCCCGCTTCGCGGGACGGACGCTCAGGATGACGACCGCGCGGCGCGGCCCGCCAGACAGCGGCGCCGATCCGCTCCGTCTCTCTGCGGACGTCTGCGGGCTCCGCGCCAGACGGTACCTCCCATTCCGACAGGGGGCAAGCATACACCCATGACCGGTGGGATCAAGATCGGCATGCTGGGTGCCGGGCCCGTCAACTTCGGCGGGCAGGCCGGCGTGCCGTGGAACCATGCCGCCAGGATCGAGCAGCTTGCGGGCCGCTTCCCGCTGGAGGTCGTGGGCATCTGCGACCAGCGCGGCGACCTGGCGCAGGCGCGCCTGGCGGCGCGCCGCGAAGTCGCGCCCGAGCTGTACCGTCACTGTGAGACGTTTGCCGAGTGGCCCCGGTTGGCGGAGCATGTCGCCACCTGTGCGCAGGAGGCGGGCGGGCAGGCCGCGATCTTCGTCGGGTTGCCCCCGGGAGCACATGGCACCCCCGAGCCCCCCGGTGACGTCGAGCTCGGATGTACCCGCCAGGGGATCCACCTGTTCGTCGAGAAGCCCCTGTCCGCCGGCGACCTTGCCCCGGTGCAGGCGGTGCGTGACGAGCTGGCCGCCATCCGGCGACAGCACCGCGCCGCACAGGGGCGCGCCCTCATCGTCGGCGTGGGCTACATGCTGCGCTACCAGGCCGGGGTGGCGCACCTGCACCAGCGGCTCGCGCAGGAGGCACAGGCCGGGCGCCCGGCGCGGCTGTTCACCGCCCGCTACTGCTGCACCTACCCCGACATCACGACTGCGTTCTGGAGTCTGTCCCGCTCGGGCGGGCCGATCGTCGAACAGGCGACCCACTTCATCGACCTCGCCCGCCACCTCATGGGCGAGATCGACGTGTCCTCCATCCGCGCCCTCGACATCGCCCCCCGCGAGCCCGCTGGCTCGGCTTGCCCGGATGCCCCGCAACGCCCGCGGTCAGGAGTGGGACGCCGACCTGCCCCCGGACGACCGCATCCCCCGCAGCACGGTCGCGTCGTGGCGCTTCCAGTCCGGGGCCCTCGGCTCACTGCAGCACGGCATCCTGATGCAGGGGGAAGGGTACGTCGCCGAGCTTGAGGTGTGGGGGGACGGGCTGCAGGCGGTGCTGCGGAACCCCTATGCCCAGCCGGGAGGCGATGGCACCTGCGAGCTGATCGGCCGTGTGCCCGCCGGGACGGCTCCGCTTCCGGACGCGATCGCGGCCAACGACCCCTACCTCGAAGAGCAGGCCACGTTCTTCCGGGCGATCCTGGAGGACGCACCCGAGCTGATCCGCTCGAGCTATGAGGATGCGGCGAAGACGTTCGAGGTGACATGGCACATCCGCGAGGCGGCGGAGGCGGCACGGGGGAACGGATAGGGAACGGCGGCATGTGGCATGTTGCACGCGGCATTGGGCGAACGGCGACGGCGGGGAACAGGATGGACAGGATGATACGGCGGACAGGATAACGGCGGAATCAGCCCCCACTCAGGGCACAACACCATGGACCCACGCCGTCCGGATCTCGCTCTCCCCCAGCCACACCATCCGGAAGCCCGGCGGCAGGCCGAGGTCATTCTGCCGCACGCTACTGAGCACCGCGGTCCACAGCATCTGCGTCCCCTGCCACTCCTCGCGGGCGTTGCCATGCGTATGCCCGGCGCAGGTCAGCACCAGGTTGTGGGGCGCCAGCAGCCGGTGCACCGGCCGCCAGTTGAGTACATCCCACAAGAGGTTCTGCTTCGGGGCATGGGGCGCGTGACTGTGGATCCCGTGGTGGGTGAACAGGATGAGCGGCTGCTCGACGGGCACCGTCGGGAGGTGGTCGCCGAGCCACGCGATGGCCTCCCCGCTGAACAACCCCTCCCAGGTGAGCGACGTGCGTCCCGTGCTGTCCAGGCAGATGACGTGATAGCCACCCGCATCGAATGCGGAGTTGAGCGGCCCTAAGTGGCGCTGGAAGGCATCCTTGCCGCCCAGCATGTCATGGTTGCCGATGATGAAGTGGCACGGAGCCACGAGGCCGGTCAGCGCCGACTTCAGGTGCTCAAACGACTCCGGGGCTCCATGGTTGGCCAGATCCCCACCGAAGGCCACGAACTGCGACCCCAGGTGGTTGATCGCCGGCACGGCGGCAGCCACGATCTCGGCCGACGCAGCGTCGGTCACATGGGTGTCGCACACGTGGGCAAAGCACAGGCGGCAATCCGCCGGTGGTGCGGGGACGCGGTCGAGAGCAACAGGGCCGAGGTCGTGCAGGGTCATTAGCGTTTCGTCACCTTCAGCAGTAGGTCATCGGTGACGGGCGGGAGCTCACAACGCACCACGCCCGGTGTCTCCTTCACCTCGGCCTGCGCCCTGGTGATCACGTCTCCGGTGAGCGTATCGAGGCACTCGACGTCATAGGTGCCGACGACCGAGCGGAACACGGAGACCTTGGCCCCCGTCGTCTGCGTCGCGATGCTGGCACGCTGCTCGGGCCCGATCGTTGTCGGGTCGTGCAGATAGTAGAAGGCATCCGTGTCGTCGGCCATGCCGATGATGCGCAGATTGCCGCCATCGGAGAGGTAGGGCGTGTTCATGCGGAAGTTGCGCCCGCGGCGATCCAGCCCCGCAAACAGCTTGAGCATCGGCTTCTGGTACTGGTACAGCTTGAGGGCGTCCCACTCCTGGTGATACCAGAACACGCCCGGCGCGGCACAGGGCAGCACCGCGGAGGTCCACATGCCGACCCGGAACCGGTTACGCCACTGATCCGGGGTGACCTGCTTGGCGGCGACCGAGGCGTAC
>CAZIWQ010000394.1:1201-6310 GCA_964542355.1 uncultured Armatimonadia bacterium | reverse complement strand
TGAGCGTGTCGCCGGGGCCGCGTCAACTGTCAGGTGCGGCCGGAGTTCCGGGGACCCCATACTCAACTACTGCCCCCATGCCTCCTTCTGAGCTACGCTCCGTCGAGCCCACGGGGCGGCCGGCTGGCAGCGACCGTTCCGTGACAGCACTGGAGACCGCCCCAGGACGCACGTTGCACCGCGACAGGCCGGGCCCGAGGCGAGAGGCGGACAGCTAAGTATGGTGTCCCCGGAACCCGAAGGCACATCGACAGCGGAGGGCGAACCCTCTCTCTGTGCACAGGCACATACGCATCAGCACTGCTCCATTGCGACTGTGCCGAGGGCACAACGAGGGGAGATCATCGCATGGACTGGCGGGAGCGCATCGTGATCGATGCCGCCGTCCTCGTCGGCAAACCCGTCATCCGCGGCACCAGGATCTCGGTGGAGTTCGTCATTGACCTGCTGGGTCGCGGGTGGTCGGTGGAGGACATCGTGCAGGAGTACGACCACCTGCGCCCGGAGGACATCCAGGCGTGTCTGCTCTATGTGCGCGACATGCTCGCGGAGGAGCGCGTGTATCGCGCCCCGACGGTCGGGACGTGAGGAGCCACCATGCGCCTCCTGGCCAATGAGAATGTGTCCGCCACGGTGATTCGAGGCCTACGGGCGGCCGGTCACGATGTCGTGTCTGTCAAGGGGGCGCTGCCCGGGGCCGATGACGAGGCGGTACTGCGCTTCGTAGCGTGGCATCCTGCGAGGGGTGATGACAGTGGACTGGTCGGACCGGATCACCGAGGAACCTGGTATTCAGGGCGGCCGCCCCGTTATCAAGGGAACCCGGGTCGCTGTTCAGATCATCGTGGGCTCCCTGGCGGGCGGCATGACGGTTGGGGAAGTCTGCGCGCAGTACCGGGTGACCGAGGATCAGGTGCGGACAGCGCTCGAGTATGCGGCGGAGGCCGTCGCAGACCGCCGCGTCGTGATGGTGACCTAGCCGATGCGGTGGCCGACCAGGCTACCGCTTCCCGCCGGGATCGTCGTCATCCGCACGCCCGACACCCGGAACGCGCGACAGATCATGGTCCTCGTCGTGAATGCCCTCGCGGGCACGCCCCCGGGGGCCTTGCGTGGCAACGTCACCGTGATTGAGCCTGGCCGCGTGCGCCAGCACGCCATCGTCCGAGCCCCGAGGAAGGACTGACCATGGTCGGTCGCCGTTGCCCCCGCGGCACAGGGACGCGGGAGTTGGCAGGGAGGCGACTGGCAGGCCACGCAGTCCGAGGCGGCTCTGCACGAGCGACGCGCCACCCGGAGCAACCCGCAGACAGGTGCGACCACGCGCCACACCCCTGACGGCTGGAGAGCCGCGTCCTCAGCCATACACCACACCGGGGGATCGGGGAGGACGAGCGTGAGGTACCCCGGGCCATCGTCTCCCCCGGGAGAGCGCGGCGACGGGAGCCGTGGGGTCACATCTTTGCACGCAAGCTAACGGAGGCAGCACCGATGCCTAGTACGGAGCGCTTTCCCAGCGTGACCGGCGACGTTGACCCCGCCGAGCTGCGCTGGGTCTATCCCCACGAGCACCTCCTGGTCGCCTGGAAGGAGTGGAACGGCGAGACCGTCGCGAGCTATCCGGGCAACACCGAGTACGCTCGTCGCCAGATCACCGCGATGCTCCTGGAGCTGAAGGCCCTGGGCGTGGACGCCCTCATTGACGCCACTCCCATCGGCATCGGCCGTGACGAGGCATACGTCCGCTTTGCGCGCGAGGTTTCGGCTACGTCAGGCGTCCGCGTGTTCCTCTCCACGGGCCTCTATGCCACGGCCCACTGGCCGCCGTGGGCGCACGAGTGGTCGGTCGGGCAGCTTGCCGATCTCTTCACCCGTGACCTGGAAGTCGGCATCGGTGACACTGGCGTGCGCGCCTGCCTGCTCAAGGCGGCGATCGGCACTGAGATCACCACCGAGGACGAGAAGGCCCTCACGGCCTGTGCCATCGCCCACCGCCGGACGGGCGCGACGATGCAGGTGCACTCCATCGGCGCCCGCCGGGAACTCGTGGGTTTGCTGACCGGGCAGGGCGTCGACGCGTCGCGCCTCTACATCGCCCACGTGGACATGAACACCTCGGAGGAAGAGTTCGTGTGGCTGGCGGAGCGCGGCGTGCGGCTGGTGACCACCAACTGGGACTTCCCGCACCACATGGACCAGGACGAGGCCCGGCGCCTGCTGAAGCTGCTGATCGCCTCGGGGCACCTTGACAAGATCCTGGTCAGCATCGACTTTGGGCTGTCCATCGAGACCCGCTGGTGCGTGGGCATCTGGACGTGGGACAACCCGGACCGGACCTCGTACGCCTACCTGCACACCGGCGTGCTGCCGAAGCTCCGCGCGGCCGGCTTCACCGAAGCACACCTCGAAGCCATCATGCGTGACAACCCGCTGCGGATGCTGCGGCGAGATGGAGCGTGACCGACGCGCGCGCAAGGAGGCAGTGGGCGTGCGTCAACGGCCCCCGAAGCCGAGAGCCTCCAGCCGGGCCGCGGCGTCCTCCGGGAGAGGTGCCGGGGGACCGACGAGGTCGCGCTGCCCGTAGCGGATCAGGTTGAGCAGCAGGCGGTCGGCCGCGGGGTTGCGGTCCAGTTCGGGGAGGATGTTGAGGGTATTGACGACAAAACGCCCGGCGCCGCAGCGGTGGGTGCACAGGAGGATGCCTGAGAAGTAGCCTTCGGGCCAGCGGCCGGGTGCGAAGGCCGCGGCGATGACCTCCTCCGGCTCCTCCCCGGGCTCGTAAAGCTCCATGGAGATGACCTGGTCGTAGTACTCCCAGTCCATGATGCCCCCGCACTGCAGGCCCTCGAAGACGCAATGCCGCTTGGCTACGGACTCCTTGTGGTAGAGCCACTCGTAGTGGTAGGTGATCGCCCCCTTCCTCGCGAGAGGCATCCAGCGCACCGGATCGTCGCCCTGCCGGAATGCCGCCGCTGACAGGAAGAGGCCGGTGCAGCCGCGCATCAGTCGCCGGGCCAGGCCGAGCCACTGCTTTGCGCCGGCGTCACGGGGCGTGCCCACCACGATCAGCTCGCGCCGCCGCAGAGGTGCTTCGGACAAGTCGCGACAACGTAGCCCCGCCGCCTCCAGCCAGGATCGGGCGCGCCGATCCACGCCTGTCGAGAAGGACCAGGCGGGTCGGGTCCAGCTCCCGCACCAGGGACAGGGCATCAACCGCATGACGGAACACCGGGCCGTCGGGGGTCTCGTTCAGCATCCCCCAGATGGTCACGCACGGATGGTTGCGGTCGCGCACGACCATCTCGCGCACCGCGAGATCGAACCGCCTTGCCATGTGCGGGGAGTCCTCGAGTCCCCACGCCGCAGAGCACTCCTCGTAGATCATGAGGCCGATCTGGTCGCAGTAGTCGAGTTGCTCCGGGAAGGGTGCATTGGCCAGGAACCGCACCATGTTGAAGCCGCAGGCCTTGGCCATGTACAGGTCGCACCGCATGTGGGCGGGGTCGAGGGGCACCACCTGGCCCACGGGGTAGTACTTGCCGTAGTGTGCGCAGCGCACGAAGATACGCCGACCGTTGAGGTGGAAGAACCCGTCCTTGACGCGGAAGTCCCGGAACCCGCAGGTCGTGGCGTGCTCGTGGTGTGTCGGGCTGCCACCCTCCCCGGTCGCCTCGAGGAGCACGTTGAGACGGTACCGGTTGGGGTCCGCCAGATCCCAGAGGCGAGGGGCGGCGATGGTCAGCGAGGTGCAGTGGACCGAGTCGCCCGGGGGGAGCTCGACGGGCGTGCCGGTGGCGGCCTCGGTCCCGCTGCCAGACTGGGTCCCGGCCGTCACGCTCAGGCTGCCGCGGGTGGGTCGGCTGTCGTTCCGTACGGTCACCGTCAGGTGGACCTCGCCCGTCTCCGTGCACGCACGGGCGAACACGTCAGCGATGCGCACGGCGGGCACAACGCGCAGTTCGACCGCGGTGTAGATGCCGCCCCAACTGAAAGCGCCCTCCCGCACGCTGTGGGGCACCTCGGCACGGACGAAGCCATCGATGGGGACATCGGTCGGGTCAAGAACCCGCACGGTGAGGAGGTTGTCGCGGCCGGGCTGAAGGCTCGCGGTCACGTCCAGCTCAAAGGCGCCCTCGCCGCCCTCGTGGCTGCCCACCGGTTGCCCGTTCAGCCAGACCTGCGCGTGGTACTCCACCATGCACAAGCGCAGGAGGGCGCGTTCCCCGGGTGCCATGCCGCAGTCGCACCGGAACCGGTGCCAGTACCAGACGACGCCGTGGTACCCCGGGAAGGTCTCCTGGATGACGCCCGGCACCCGCGTCGGCCGGGCTCCTTCCTGGATGCCCGCCTGCCAGCCATGCGTCCTGCCGCGGTTGTCGGGATCTGGCGCCAGGAGCCACGGCCCGTCCAGCACCTGCCCCTTGCGGGGCCCGAGTGAGACCATGCGTGCTCTCCTCCTCCGGGGGTCAGCCAGGACGACGTCCTGGTCGGTCTGCGTACCCGCGCGCGGGCACCCCCTCCGCAGCGCGTGACGGTGCCCGGCAGGACCCGCTAGCGTCGGTTCCCAGCGCGTGACTACTACCGCGCCGCCACCGCAGGCCCTCACCTGCCGCCTGCCGGGCCTGCGCTCCGGCGGTCGATGCGCTCTGCCCACACGGTGCCTACAGGGGACCGGGCGTAACCACGCGCACGCCGGGCTCCCACGCGATGGGTCACGTCTCCGATTCGCCCCCACAGCAGCGAGCACCTTGCGCGCCTCCTGCCTGAACGAGTACAGCGGAGGCGAACCATCCCACGGGACAGGGTCGCTGCCGGCTCCACCGATGGGAGCCCCCCCGCGCCGGGAGGAGACCACGCCGTCGTCAGCGCCGGACGTGGCCGGAGCCGTGGGGTCACATCTTTGATATTTGATATTGTCCCCTTGGAGAGCGGCTACCGTGATGCCTGAGTCGGCAACATCAATTATCATAGTGTGACCCCGCTCTCCTGTCGTCGGTGGGGGCCGTTGTTGGCCCGGGGTCCGTGCTGCGCCGGTGCCGGCGCTTCGCCGCGTCATCACGTGCGAAGCACGTGCGCTCCCGCCCGGAGGGCGGTCGGCGTGCGCTCCGA
>CAZIWQ010000394.1:0-1191 GCA_964542355.1 uncultured Armatimonadia bacterium | reverse complement strand
TGGCGTGCCAAGGCGCTGAGGCGGCGCCGGGCGTGGCGGGAGTTCGCGAGGGACCGAGGCTGGCGACTCGTGGAATCCCCGCTGCCGCCGATCACCGACTGTCTTGAGAACAAGACGGCCCGGAAGCCCGACCTGCTGAAGGACCACGAGCATGCTCTGCTGAAGACCGGCCACTACGGTCGCGCCCCGAACCTGGCGGTCGGCGACTTCGACGGCCGACGCGTGATGTGCTTTGACTATGAGTACGACGAGCAGTACGGGAGCAGCAGCACGTTTCGATTCCTGTGCGTGCTCATCGCCACGGAGGTGGACTTCCCGCGGCTGGTGGTACGGCCGGGGGCAGCCGGCGTCAACAGGACGTTGGGGCTTGCCGGCACGCAGGACATCGAGTTCGAGTCCGACCAGTTCAACCAGAGCTACCTCGTAGCGTGCGGCGACCGGCGATTCGCCTTCGATGTGCTGCACCCCCGCTCGATGGAGCTGCTGATGTCCGAGCCCGACGTCTCCCTGGAGGGGGCCGGCAAGGGCCTGCTGCTGTACCAACCGCATCAGGGGCGTGGGGGGCCGGACCTGGAGAGCGGTGTGGGGCGGCTGTTAGCCCTTGGCGGACGGTTCCTGGACCTGATGCCGACCTTCCTCGCTCAGAGGCAACGCGGGGGGTACTGAGGCGCCCATCCATCGCGGCACGAAGGAGGCCCCAAGTGATCGGCTGGATCGCAGGCGGCGGCGTGCTTCTCGTGGTGCTGATGACAGCAGGCATGTACAACCGGCTGGTGCGGCTGCGGCAGCATGTCAGGGAGTCGTGGGCGGATGTGGACACGGAGCTGAACCGGCGGCACGATCTCATCCCCAATCTTGTCGACACAGTCAAGGGCTACATGGTCCACGAGCAGGCGGTCATCGAGGCGGTAGCGACCGCACGCGCGGCGGCGCTCGGCGCCCGCCTGTCGCCGCCCCCCGCGCGCGGCGCCGAGACGCCGGTGGACGCGATGGCGCTCGCGGCCGAGGAGGACGCAGACGCAGAGTGTCCGGACGAGGAGTGCGAAGAGGGACTGGACGAGGGCGCTGCGGGTGACGGGGAGGCGGAGCGGGCCGTGGACCGGGGCGTCCTCGCCCGCGAGGTGGGCTTCCTGCGGGCGATGGCCGTCAGGAGGCGAGCGGAAGAGGAGGCCCGACTGTCGCGAGCCCTGG